>PDZU01000007.1 GCA_002753095.1 Magnetococcales bacterium | reverse complement strand
GATTATTATTGTCTCCTGTGTTCTGGTGGCGACGGGGGGGGTGGCTGTGTGGGGGCACAGTGTTTGGGTGCAGTGGGAGGTGGGCAAACTGCAACTCCAGGAGCAAGTGCTGAAAAATCGTCTGGCTCAGATGACGGCAACCTTTCCCAAAGGGGAAGAAGATCCCGCCTTGATCGAGCGGGTGAACGTGTTGGAGAAGGAGATCAAGGTCAAAAAACAGGTTCTGGAGCTGTTGTCCGGGCAGCGGATTGGCAATCGGCAGGGTTTTTCGGGGCAATTTCTCCAGTTGGCGCGTGGCGAGTGGTCGGATATGTGGTTGACGCAAATCCAGTTGCTGGATGGAGGGCGACAGATTGTTTTTGTTGGTCGCACGCTGCGCGTTGCCGAGTTGTTTGATTTTATCCGCCATCTGACCGGAGAGGGGAACTTCAAGGGGGTGCAGTTTCCCTATTTCCAGATGGGGGCCATCAGCGAGGCGAATCAGCGTGGACCTGTTCAGACCCGTTTTGCCTTTGCAACCCGTTTGGAACTGTTGCAACGGGCTTGGAAGGGGGATTTGAGTGCGGCAGAAAAGGCAGAATTGGAGAAAAGCACCCAGCAGGAGAAAGGGGTGTTGAGCATTAAATAAGGCAGGTCCGATTGGCAAGCGCCAGGAGTGGCATAGGGTATGCTTTGCGGGGGGATGGGCGTTATGTCTGACAAAATGTCGGCATGGCAGGTGGAAGGGGCGTGTAGGGATTGTGCGCGGGTGTTGTTTGGCGCCGTTGCGGCAACGAGAGTGACCGATTGAAGGAATGTGATATTTCATGAAAAATGCAGGCTTTACCGGTTGGTTGTCCGGCGTATGGATGATCCTGTTGCTGTGGCCGTTTGCTGTGCAGGCGGATCCTGGCCCCTCCATGGAGAGTCGTTTTGTAGCCAAAGCCGGGGCGATGCCGTTCAATCCCCGTTATTTGTACCCCAGCAGTGCGGAAACCTTTTCCATGGACTGGCTGTCCTTGCCGGAAGAGCGCATCATGGTGCTGACTTTTGACGATGGGCCGGATGAACGGGATTTGGCCATTGTTTCGTTGCTGGATCGGCAGGAGATACCGGCGGCATTTTTTTATATTGGCAACAAGATCAAGAATATGCCGCATATTGTCAAGGAGATGTCGACCACCCGGCATGAGATGGGCTACCACTCCTATCGCCATCAGCAATTAAGTTGGTTGAGTGCAAAAAATTTGACGGCTGATTTTCACCAGGGCAAGGATGTCATGAGCAAGTTGGGTCTTGCTTTTACCTGGTTCCGTCCGCCTTATGGTGATTTTAACCGTCGGGTAGTGCAGGAGGCCAAGGATCAGGGGATGGAGACCATTTTGTGGACCATTGATTCGCGGGATTGGGCGGGGGTGGCGGCTCCGGTGATGGCTCGTAATGTGATACGGCGTTTTCATCCGGGGGCGGTGTTGCTTTTTCACAGCACCCATGCCAACACGTTGCGGGCGTTGCCGGAGATTTTGCAGGCGGCCACGCGGGAGCGTTATCGTTTTGTGTCGTTGGGGGAGTGGCGGCGCACCATTCAGACTGCCAGTTGCCGGGTGAGTGGGCGCAATTGTCCGCCACCGGCGGTGGATGTGGTGGCGCCGGCTGGGGAGACGGTACCGGAGGAGGGTAGACCGATGCCGATTTCTGCGGTGGCACCAAAGGAAGGGCGGGTCATTCCGGCGGCAACAGTGCCTTTGTTGCCTTCGGCACAGATCCGGTTTATGCCAGATGGTTAGGTTGGCGTAGGGGTTGGGGCGTGGAGCGTCTGGCTAAAGAGATTGTTGTCGAATTACTGATGATGCAACATCGTGATATTGAGGGGATATTGCAGCGTCTGCTTGCCCATTTTCAGCAAGAGTCGTGGCAACAGATCGGTGAGCGCACAACATTGGATTTGAATCAACTGCGCGACTTGATGATCAGCCATTTGGAGCAGGAGCAGAAGCTGTTGTTTGCCTGGGTATTGCGGCATGGGACGCACAGCCAGCAGTTGGTATATCAGGGGTTTTGGCAATCCGGGTTGGCGTTGGCCCGTTTGATTCAGACCTTTTTCAAGAATTGGCAATATTCCTGGCGCCGGGAGGAGGAGCTTGGGGGATTTTTGCGGGATCTGCAGGCGTTGGCCTGCATGATGGCGGAACGGATTCATACGGAAGAGCGTTTGTTGTATCCTTCTTTTGCCCACGACACCTATATTTCGCCGTTATTTTTACAGGATGGTGATGTGGAGAGGCAGCCGGATGCTGAGCAGTTGCACCATTTGACGTTGCAGGCGATTAGCGAGTGCATGCGCAACGAGGAGATTTCCCAACTGGATTGTTGGCAGTTGGTGGCAGATCCGCCCAGTTCGTGGGTTGATCAGACCGAAGGGTTGGAGTGACTTTAAAGTTCTGCTGAAATGGCGTGCTTTTAAAGTTCTGCGGGGCGCATGGGCGGTGACCGCCTGCACCCCGCAGAAGTTTATGGAAATTTCAATGCTCAATGCATGGCGGGGATGGCATGCACGATTACAGGGACTTAAGAATCTGCAACAGCAGTGGAGCGTCGCCGGGGTTGAGCGCGTGGCCGCTGGCAGTGCTGTAAAGAGTCGACTTGCCGGCCAGAGGTGGCACCTGATTCATATCCTGGCTGTTGCCTGGGACCAACAGATCACCCCACAGCACGAAAGGTTGCGTGCGCACGACGGAGACATATTTCAGTGGGGGATGGGGTTGGCTGTTGAGCCAATAGAGCAGCGAACCGGGCCAGGGGCGGACAATATCGATGTACAGGCCACGTGAATATTTCAGGGTCTGGTAGCCGTCACCGGCGAAAATATCCTTGATGACCTCCACGGGCCAGATATCCGAGGTGGCATCAAGGGCTGTTTCGGCCAAGGGGGTGCCAAGGTGGGGTGAGGCGATGGTGATCAGGGCGGCAGCGTTCGGAATTTGCGCACGGACCAGCACCAAGCGGGCCACCACACCACCGACCGAATGGCCCACCAGGATGATTTTTTCCTTGGGATGGCGACTGTTGACGAAGCGCAACATGGCCTGCAGATGGTCGGCCTGGATGCCCAGTGGGGCGGTGGAAGGCAACTCGGCCAGATAGACCTTGTTGGCCGGTTCTGGATGGGGGGTGATGGCCAAGCGCGCACTGGGCATCATCTGCACGCCGCTGGGGCCGGTCAAGAGAATGCCGGCGCGATACCACTGATTTTGTTCCAATTGGCTGGTGATACCGCTGCTTTCCCAAGTGGCGGCGCTGCTCAGGTAGCCATGCACCAGCACCAGCACATCGGCCCTGGCAGACGGGACGATGCTCAAGAGTGCGAACAGCACCCCGATAATGGACCATCGTTTCATCTTTTTTCCCCCTTTTTCATGATTTGCTGAAGGTGGTTGCTCACCGGTGATCATATCGACGATTTTGCAAGAGTCAAGCGGATAATCGGCGATGCGATTGTCGGGGCGTGGGTTGTTGTCATTTACAGTTTCCAGCGCATTTTATTTTCGGAGTAGACGCTACCGCTGCCGTCCTGGGAAATTTTGATGACCACGCCAGATTGGGAGAGGAACTGGGCGGCCAATTCGCCGGAGCCGGACATGTTGGGGCCGATTTGCGCCACGGCGGAGAGGTTGGCGATGGCCCCGAAGCGTTTGATTCTGGAGGTTTGCGAGAGGATCAGAGCGCCATCGCTGGAGGCCAAGCGGAGGATCATGCCGTGGTAGCGTTCATCATCGATGGAGACATCCAGATCCCACAGGCGGGTGGTGTGCAGGGTCATGGTTTCGATGTCTTCTTCGCGGGCAGGGATCCAGATCAGCGAGCCGTGCCGTTGTGCCATCAGGGACCAGACCAGTTCTAGCAGGGCGTGGATGGCGCGTTGGGTAAACTGTGGCAGCAGGGCGCGAATGGCTTTTTTGATCAGGTTATAGTCGCGGAAGTGCCATTGTCCGACTGTATAGGTAAATTCCTCGCCGGTTGCTTCGACGATCACCATTTCGCGGCCATTGATGGTACGGAAGGCGATATCCTGCTCGTGGAGTGACTTGTTCAGGAAGTTGGTGGAGATGGAGGTGGCGTTGGAGGGGGGTTCATCGAAAAAAAACATGCTGTTGATCTTCAGGTTACGGTCGCAGACATAGAAGCAGGAGGAGCCGTCGGCCAGATACCAGAAGCGATTTTCGTAGCGCAGGGTGGGCATGAGGTTGATCGGTTCGTTGAGGGAGATCAAGCGACATTTGCGCGATTCGGTGCGATAGGTACGATGGGATTTGGTGATGATCAGGCCGGTGTTGAAGAGACGGTTTTCGAAGGTCATGGTACGCAGGCTGACGAACAGATCGATGACGAACTTGATGGTATTGCGATTGAAGCCGCCACGGGAGATATAATCGACGATGGTGTCCAGGATCATCTGCTTGCCGAAGAACTGCAGATCGACATCGAAGTGGTACAGCATGGCATGTTTCAGCCGTTTAAGCATTTGGTTGGCGATGATGTCGGCGATGACCGGGGAGGGCAGGGCGATCAGGGGATCATGCAGGACCATGCCCAGGGAGACCCGTTTGTCGTGGTACATGGGGGGGTGGACGGCGATCAGCAGGGTGGTGGGGTTGACCTCATAGACGGCTTTTTCCGGGGTGGCGAAAATATCGGCTTCGAAGTTGTTCTCGAACGCTTCGGCGGGGGAAAAGACCAGGGTGACCCGGCACTGCAGGAAAGATTCAAGAAATTTTTTGGCGGTCAGGCCGTGTGTGTGGGCGAAGTGTTCCACGAAGGGGGTATCGGCAAACTCGACATATTCGCTCATGATGCATCCGTTTCGGCAGGGTATGGGATGGCGCTGAGGCAGCACGGGCTGCTGATCAAATCTTTTTATAGCGACTTTGTGTGGGGCTGTAAAGTCGGTGGAATGGGGCAATCGGGTAACGGGCTGTTTGCAGGGGGAAAAAATGTCGTGATAAATCGGCCATGGTTCTTTATACTGCCGGTGGTGTTTTGGTGGGGTTCGGTGTATGGAGAGGATAGGGGTGTTACGATGCAGATGCAGAGGGTCCAATACCGGGGGCGAGGTTGGTGGTCTGTTGCGTTTCTGGCTGGGGGGTTGGTATTGGGGTCTCCCTGGTTGTTATGGGCGGATGGTGGTTTAGGGGTTGGTGTATTGGGTGGGGCGTTGGTTGGTTCGTTGGTGGGTCAGCCGAAGAACCGGGTACAGAATGCGTTGATTGGTGCGGTAGTGGGTGGTGCGGTGAGTGAGATGGGGCGTGCGGCGGTGCAAGAGCCTGCACCGGGGGTTGTTTACCGTTCGGCACCGGCCAATGTGGTGTATGCTGAGCCGGTCCGGTCTGTCGAGTGTCGTCAGATGCAGACGCAGGGTTACATTGATGGGCGGCAGGAGACGTTGACT
This sequence comes from Magnetococcales bacterium, assembly GCA_002753095.1. GTDB lineage: Bacteria > Pseudomonadota > Magnetococcia > Magnetococcales > Magnetaquicoccaceae > Magnetaquicoccus. Next base: position 55,882 of record PDZU01000007.1, on the reverse strand, counting down.
GGCATGGCGTGTCGGGCACCGGGCAGCGGTGCTTGGCAGTATCAGGAGGCGCCGCGTGTGGTGCAGCGGGGATCTGTGTATGCGTCGCGGGTAGTGGAGCAGGTACCGATGACGGTTTATCCGTCGCAGACGGTGGTGATTGAGTCGTTGCCGGTGGTAGCATATCCTGTGGTGACGGTGACGCCGCCGTCTCGTGGGCGGTATTATGGGCATCGGGATGTGTGGCGGGAAGAGCATCGTCGGCGTTTGGACTGGTAGACAATGGGTTATTGCGGGCAACGGGAAGGGATATTGCGCATGAACAGATGGCCGCTCAGGGTTGCTTTGCTCGGTCTGGTGTTATTGACGGCCTGTTCGTCGGGGGAGGATCGGCGGCGTCATTCGGTTTCCATTGGGGTAAGCGGTCAAGCGGGAAACGCTTTTCCGGTGGTCAAGTCGCTTTGTGATGTATGGGGGGATATTGCCTCGTGTCAGGTTTCGCCGACTGACAGTGCCTTACAGAATTTGGAGGGGGTACAGACTGGGGCGTTGCAGTTGGGGATTATTCGTGCTGATTTGTTGTTGCAGGCGTGGCATGGCAAGGCGCCGTTCAAGGCGGCGGGGATGAAAAAGTTGCGGGTGTTATTTTCTTTGCATGATGAGGTGATGACGTTGGTGGTGCCGGGGCGATCGTCGATTGATGCCTTGGCCAAGATCGGCGGCAAGCGGCTCAATGTGGGGCCGGAGGGGTCGGACAACGAGCGTTTGGTCAACGACCTGTTGAAAGCGTGCAAGGGGGCGGCCAGTGGCATGGTTGCCAGCCATTTGGAGGCGGTGGAGTTGGGGCAGGCGTTGGAGTCGCAGAGTACGGATGGGTTTTTGGAGCCGATGATTCATCCCAATGTGGGGTTGGCCCAGGCGGCGTTGACCAATCGTTTAGAGATTGTCCCCATCGAGGGGGATTGTATTACTTCGTTGTTGAAGGCGCAGTCGTTGTTTGAGGCGGCGGTGGTTCCTGGCAAGATTTATCGGGATGTGGAGCAGGATGTGGCTACCGTTGGGGTAAAATATTGGGTCGTGGCCAGTACGGTGGCACCGGAGGATATGGTTTATGCCTTGGTCAAGAAGACGTTTGAGGGGATTGATGCGTTGCGTCATAGTAGTCCGGTGATGCATTTCTTGTCGCCGCGCAAGATGGTCAAGGTGATGGAGGTACCGTTTCATCGTGGGGCGATGAAATATTTTCGTGAGAAGCGGTGGTTTCGGGATTCCTGAGGCATCAATATTTTTACGGGGTCCAGGGGAGATTATCTCCCCTGGCGGGTCCAGGGCGGAGCCCTGGGAATTTATCTGTTGAATTTATCTGTTGATTTTGTCTTTTTATCTTTTGCTTTTGGCGCGCTTTTCACAGTAAGCCGACGCGGTTTTTGCGTCGGCTTAAGCGCCTAATTGACGCAAGATGTGTTGGTTGGCGCGGTTTTTTGCGCCAACCAACACATCCTCCCAATGGGTTTTGCCCGCGAGCCATTCCGTACCTCGACGTTAAAAGTCGGGCTCCGCCCTCCCAAAGCGTGCCCCTGCGGGGCACAAATTTGGGCGCGCTGCGCCAATTTGCTGCGCAAATTGGCTTTGGATAAAGCGCGCCATTACATGCATGGGCTCCGCCCCTGCACCCCGCCAGGGGCGATGATCGCCCCTGGACCCCGCAGTCATTTTATGGATTGAATCGGTTACGGCCTGTCTTGCAGCATTTCCAGACCTGGATTGGGCGCCGCCACAGGCCGCTCATTCCAACGCAACGTACTCCCCTGGGCAAACGGATCCGAACCAGAAAGCGCCGTCCGGCGCAACTCCTGCTGCCAGGACGCAGTCCCAGCAACAATCCGAGGCCGCAACAAAATTACCAACTCCGATTTCTTGATACTCTCCTGATTCTGCTGAAATAATTTGCCAACCAACGGCACCTCACTCAAACCAGGCACACCCGCCTTGCGGTTGATCTCAACATCCTTCATCAAACCACCAATCACCACCACCTCACCGTCCGCCGCATGAATCATCGTGTCCGTCTCCCGTATCCGGTTGAGAGGCATGGGATAAGATTGTATATCACTGCCCAATAAAAGCTGCTTTTGGTCCGTAATGACCTCACTGACCATCGGGTGAACATGCAACATGATGTGGCCATCATCAGAGATCTGCGGCGTCACATCCATGGCAATGCCGGAAAAAAAGGAGGTAAAATGGGGAATCAGCGTCGTCTTGTCCGTTCCAGATGCCGAACTGGAACTCTCCGAGCGTACCTCGGTGACAAAATATTCATCCTGCCCTACCCGAATCACCGCCTTCTGATTGTTGAGCGTCGCTACCCGTGGGCTGGAAAGAACATGCACCCTCCCCTGCGTTTTTAACAATTCCAAAATACCATCAAAACTGCCTACCTTGAGACGCGACGCAAAAGCACCCCCAAAATAAGTGGAGGCCGTGCCATCATTGAGCCCGGAAGGAGAAAAATTGGCCGACGTGGTATCCACAAACAGAGGGTTGACATTGGCATTGCCCAACAGAGAACCACCACCAACAACCCCAAGATAGCTCTGACTGCCCTTGCCGAAAAGCAACTGCCAGTCCACACCAGTCTGCGAGCCATCATTGAGCGTGATCTCCAAAATTTTGGCCTCCAAAATGACCTGCCGCTCCAGAGTCTGCTTTTGTCCTGCCAAATATTGTTCGAGCTCATGCAGTTCATTGGGATAGGCACGGATCAGCAGATCACCAGTCTGCGGGTTGATCACCACCCGACGCCCCTTCTCAGCGTGATGGTCCGTACAGCCCAACATGGCAGTGGTGTTCGATTGCGGCCCCCAATCCCAGGCGAGCATGCCAGCAGAGGATTTCGGTTTGCTGCCGCTCTGGCCCTCTGTCGCACTACTGGCCGCTGCCGTACCGTTTTCATTCGGGTTGTAACCCAGCCCCAACACACCACACAAAGACATGACCAGTTCTTGCCAAAAATGAGACTGCTGTTGCGTCACCACCTGACTGCCCGCTGTCTCCACCTGCTGCGTGCGCGTGGTGTTGCCCTTATCCTTGTCGGTGGAAGAAGAGGAAGAGACCATCTCCTGACCCGCATTGACACGGGTGCGCGTGGTGCCCATGCGCTGCAAACGTAAATAGTCAATATGATACTGCCGCAAAACCAGACGGGGTGGCTGAATCAAATAGCCCTGCTCAGTGCGTTCGCAGTCAAAGTTGTACATCTTGCAGACCGTCTCCACCGCCTGCGGCAGCGTAGCCTGGGCCAGATTCAGCGTAATGCTGCCGTTCACCTCCGGGTGGACCATGATGTTGATCCGACTCTTCTCCGCCAACCCCATAAAAAACACCTTGGCCGGTAACCCATCCACCACCACATCAATCAGCGGACCATCATGGCGCGCCCTTTTATCCTGATGAGAAGACGGAGACTTTAACGGCGGCAACAAGGCCGCATCAACCGACGAAGGCAGACGGTTGCCAAGCTGCGGCGGCAAAATCGGGCTGGCAGCAACAACCGGTCGCCCCAACGCCGCCTGCGGCGGGGAACCGCCCGAAGTGGCACACCCCCCCAGCAAAAGCAGCACTGCCACAGACAGAAAAGGTCGTTGTATATGCATCATGGCGCACCTCCCTTGCCAGCCGGAGAGGAAGAGCGCACCACCATGCTGGCCGCCGCACGGTTGACCTCCATGACCAATTCAATGGCCTGATTGCCCGCCCGCCCGGAAACCCCCTGGCGGTGAATGCTCTCCACCAACAGGCCATCAATGGTCTGACCCGCACGAATCAGTTTGCCGTTGATGACAGCCAACGCATCCGAACCAGAAAAACGAACCAAACCCAACTGCCACCGATCCGCAGGGACTGCCAAACTCGCCTTGTCAACGGCTGCCACTTCACTGACCGGATTTTGCACAGCCAAAGGTGGCCTGGAAGGATCACGCAACAACAAAGAGAGATCACTCTCCGTCTCCGCCCAGGCCGTAACGCAGCACAGCATAAAAAATGGAGCCATCAAAACACACCCACGCCACTCAACCACCGATCAACCCCTCCCCAATGCTCAAGGTGAACAGGCGAATCACCGCGTGCGTGGTCGGATACTCCACTGCCCGATAGCGCACCTCATCCCAGAAAAAAACCCAGGGATACCCCTCTACCTCCTTGCAAAACGAGAGAATGTCCAGATAGGAAGCCTCAATCTCCAACTCAATATCATGGCGGTAGATGACCGGAGCCGTCGCCTCATCCGCCTTTTTCTCTTCCCCCTTCTTGGCAGCAGGGGCGGGCGGATTGATCTTTTTGCCCCCAGCTGCTGCCTGTTCCGGCTGCTTGGATGCCGCCGAGATCTGTATGGGCTGCACGCTGGAAGCCTCCATGCGCCGTACCTTGACCGCAGGTCGCTCCGCCAACAGCTTGCGTAACGCCTTCAACATCTCCGACGGCTGAATCAGCGTAGAGGTCTCTTTCCCAACCGTGATGGATAAATCGCGCAACTCCTGTTCCAGCAGTTGTGCCCGCGCCAAACGCTCCGCATTGATATCTACCTTTTGCGTGGTAGGCAATTTTTTCAGGCGGGCTTCCAGTTCAGCCAGCCCCTTGTGAAGTGCGTGACCAGTGCTCTGCAGACGCTGCTGCTGCTGTTGATAAGGCTGCCAGATCAGATTTAACCAAGTGAAGGTGAGCAGTAACAGAGCGATGATCAAAGTCATAATGCGCCGTGGTGGTTCCATGCCATCGAACCAAGCCTGCAAGCGCAACAGAGCGGGAGGAATCTTGAAATTTTTCAGCAGGTCCATGGGTGTGGTGCCGGTGGATAATGAGAGGGCGTACCTCAGGGCCAGATGGGTGCGCTGGTATAGGTGACATCACCAGCCGTATGACGAACGGTACAACCAGCGGCGGCAGATCCGCCCAAGGTATAATCTGTAACCGAGATGCCGCTGATCAATGTCAGCACAAAGGTTCCCGTTTCGGAAGACAGGCAGACCAACGGGTCGCAAGGGCCAATACTAACAGCACACCGGGCCTTATAGGTCGCCCCCGCCGCTCCGATACTGGCCATGACCGCCTTGGCATTGGCATTGGCCGCCTCCACCGGAATGGTTCCATAACGCGGCAAGGCCATGGCAGCCAAAACGCCGATGATCACCAACACCATGATCATCTCGACCAGGGTAAAACCACTGCACGGGCGAGGATCAGACAAGCGATTGAGGTTAGGCATAAGAGGGATCCGCCCCAGGAACTGCTCCGACAGAGCAGACACACACCTACGACAGCCAGGACAGATCAGGTCACACCAATTATTTGGTTTGTGTTCCCCCGATCGTGGTTCCACTGCCGCACATGGCTTTTGCCTCCGTTTCCGTCCTGCCACCGGCCTGGAATTGTTCGATACAGTGGTCATTGGTAGCCGTGGAGGAAGTTTGCAGATCCGTTGTCGTTTTGGTTGCCTGCCCCGCGAGACCAGAAAATTTAGGTAGCACCATCGCTGCCAGGATGCCGATAATCACGATCACCATGATCAATTCCACCAGGGTGAAGCCGCTCTCTTGGCGACGGGTCATGTTCCTGACTTTCATAATCAATCCCTCATGCTGACGCAATTGTGTAATACGATCAACCGGCAGTGTTCCAGAAATGGGCTCTTGAAGCCATCAACCCAAACACACCCGAGTCTTCCCGTATACCACCCCAGCGCTGTAAAAGTCAATTGAAAAACCGGCAGCAAGGAAAGTTGCGCCATAAGACCAAACAATCAGTGTGCAACGGGGCTCAGGTAGGGTAAAATGGCTGGATGCTGCTTGACATGGCTGGGCAATTGTCGGAGCATGCACCCGGTGAGGGGTGTTGGTTGGGTGGCCACAGGGCCAACCGTTGGGGGAATCGTCTGCTGCCGTTTCCAAGTGTGAGGAGTTGCCGGTCGTGAAGCGTTCCAACCTATTGCGCTTGTTGCCCATCATCATGTTCGCGGTCATCATGACCAGCTTGGTGACCTTGTCGGATGTGGACCGTTCGCATTACGACAGTTTGGAAAACACCTTGACGTCCATTGCCTATCAGGATGCGGAGCTTAATCGGGAGTTGGGGCGCCTGGATCGGGGGGGCAACTGGGAGGGCAGCAAGGAGATTTTGGCACCGTTACGGTTGATGGATCAGAAACTTGCCAAGGTGATCCAGGAGATAGGTGGCGATGCCTTGTTGGAACCCAAGGTCGGCAAAAGTTTGCAGCAAATGCAGGCTTTGGTGGCGATGCGGATGGAGTTGATTGGGCGTCGCATGCAGGCGCAAGCGTTGTTGCGCCAGGAGTTGGACCGTTTTACCACCTTGTTGGAGGCGGTGTTGCATGGTCCAAGTGGGCTGGGGCAGGGACCGTTGTTGCGTCAACTGGAGCAGTTGGCGCGGGAGGTGACCCGTTCGGTTTCAATCGTGCCGGGGGAACGGGGGGAACAGTTGGCCAACGGTGGTTTGGCCAAACGGTTGCAGACGATTCAGGCCATGCTCGGCAAGGGATCGGATACGTTACCCAAGGCAGTGGAATTGCTGTCGACCTCGGCCCAAACCATTCTGGCCCGTTGGCAGGAGTGGCAGGAGTTGTCGCTGCGTTTGGGTGATGCGTCGGTGGGGCAGATGGTGGAGGGGTTGTTGCGTGCTTCGCAGCAGACGTATCAGCAGGCGTTGCATGAGGCGCGTTGGAACCGGTATCTACTCTATTTTGCAGCGATGGTCTTGCTGGCTTTGTTGTTGTACCTGTTGCTGCAGAACCGTCGCGAGACGCGGCAGCGGCAACGGATGACTGAGGCGGTCGAGGCCACGGTAGACGCGGTGATTGTTACTGATCCGCGTGGGGTGGTTGAATATGTCAACCCCACCTTTACCGTGTTGACCGGGCAGAGTCGTGATGCGGCCATTGGGCGCAACTATCGCGATTTGAATGTGGGCTTGACGGCGGGCCAGCAGGCGGAGATCTGGTCGGAGATTGGGCAGGGCAAGGTGTGGCGGGGGACAGTGCTCTCCGAGTTGGGTGATGCGGTCGAGGAGAGTCGTGGTCCGCAGTGGCACCAACTGACGGTGGCTCCGATCATCAGCGGCAAGGAGGGGGTGGAGGGGTGTGTCATTCTGCACCATGACATCACCGAACTGAAAAATTTCCAGGACAAATTGCAGCAGGCTTCCCTGTTGGCGGAGGAGGCCAATCAGGCCAAAAGCGATTTCCTGGCCAACATGAGCCATGAAATTCGTACCCCCATGAACGCCATTATCGGCATGACCAATCTGTGCATGCAGACCGATACCACCCCGAAACAGCGTGATTATTTACAGAAAATTGCCATTGCTTCCAAGTCATTGTTGCGCATTCTCAACGATATTCTCGATTTTTCCAAAATTGAGGCCGGTCGTTTGGAGATGGAGACGCTCTCCTTTCGTTTGGATCGTCTGTTTCACAATCTGGCCAGCATTGTTGCCTTCAAGGTGGAGGAGAAGGGGCTGGAGTTGCTGTTGAAGATTGACCCGGAGATTCCCATGGATCTGGTGGGGGATCCGTACCGTTTGGAGCAGATTTTGATCAATCTGACCCATAATGCGGTCAAGTTTACCCAGCATGGTGAGGTAGTGATCCGGGTGGAGCAGTTGTCGCGCACGGCGGACGAGGTGACGGTGCGTTTTGCGGTGCGTGATACAGGGGTGGGCATGTCGCGGGAGCAGATGAACAAGCTGTTTCAGTCGTTTTCCCAGGTGGACAGCTCCACCACGCGCAGATATGGCGGCACGGGTTTGGGATTGGCGATTAGTAAGCGGTTGGTAGAGATGATGCGGGGCCATATTTGGGTGGAGAGCACGCCAGGTGAGGGGAGCACCTTTATTTTTACGGCGGTTTTTGGCTGTCCACAACCGCAGGAGAGTAAGCAATATCCGGTTTCGCCACGGGATTTGCGTGGTGCGCATGTGTTGGTGATCGATGACAACGCGTCGGCGCGGGAAATTTTGCAGGAGATGTTGACCTCCTTTTCCTTTAAGGTGGATGCGGTGGCCAGTGGTGAGGAGGGGTTGAACCAGTTGGAGGCGGCGGAACGGCAGGGCAACGGTTATCAACTGGCCATTATCGACTGGAAAATGCCGGGTATTGACGGCATCAAGACGGCGGAGCAGATTCGCCAGAACCGGCAGTTGAGTAATCCGCCGCACACCATCATGATGACTGCGTTTGATGACCAGCAGATTCGTGCGCAGGCGGAGGCGGTGGGATTTGGTGCTTTTCTGACCAAGCCGACCAGCCATTCCACCTTGTTTGATGCCATCATGCGGGTGTTTGGTCGTCATAGGGAGGTGATCACGCCGGTGGAGGAGGGGCAGCAGGGATCGGTCACCTTGCAAGAGAGTTGGAGCGTGTTGCGTGGGGCGCAGGTTTTGTTGGTGGAGGATAACGAGTTCAACCAGCAGGTAGCGCGCGAGTTGCTGGAGTTGGTGGGGGTCGAGGTACAGACGGCCAACAACGGTTTGGAGGGGGTGGAGATGGTGCTGCAGCACCGTTATGACGTGGTGATCATGGATCTGCAGATGCCGGTGTTGGATGGCTATGAGGCGACCCATCGCATCCGTTCCTATCCAGAGTACAGCGCCTTGCCGGTGATTGCCATGACGGCCAACGCCATGGCTGGGGAGCGGGAGCGGTATTTGGCGGCGGGAATGAATGATTATGTGACCAAGCCGGTGGACATGAATCAACTTTTCTCTGCGTTGGCCAGGGTTTTGCCGAGCGAGCGCACGTGTCACGTGGCTGTGGAGGTTTCGCCTGCTCCGGTGGAAGAGGTGATCTCTTTACCGGAGATTGTTGGCATTGATCAGCGTTTTGCGCTTAACAAGCTGGGGGGCAACCGTCGTTTGTACCGCAAGTTGTTGTTGAAGTTCTATGAAAGTCAGGCCAATACGGCGACGGAGTTGCGGCAGTCGTTGGCGCAGGGGCAGCAGGATGTGGCGCGGCGCATGGTGCACACCTTGAAGGGATTGGCGGGCAATGTGGGGGCCAGGGAGTTGCAGTCGCTGTCCGAGCGTTTGGAGCAGTTGATTTTGGCTGGGGCGGGGGAGGCGTTATTGGCGGGGTTGGACCATTTTGAGACGGTATTGACTGAGTTGTTGAAGCGGATGGGGGCGGCGTTGGTGGCGGAGGTGGTGCCGCAGGTGACGGTTGCTGCTGAAGAGGCAGAGGTAGGGGAGTTGCGCAGTTTGTTGGAGGAGTTGGCGGAGCCGTTGCGGGCAGGCAAGCCAAAACCGTGTCAGGCGGTTTTGGAGCGGATGCGGAGCAAGGCTTGGCCGGGCGAGTATGGACAACGGGTGGCTGCCATTGAAACCTGTACGAAAAAGTTTCAATTCAAGGAGGCGGTCAAGGTGATGGAAGCGCTGCTTGAATCGTTACCAAGGGAAGGAGAGAGTCATGCAGGATGAGGTGCGTCGTCCAACCGTGCTGGTGGTGGATGATACGGAGACCAATATCAGCATTATTCTGGATGCATTGAATGATGAATACGAGGTCAGTGTTGCGTTGGACGGCATGACCGCGTTGCAGAATTGTGCGCATACGCTGCCGGACATCATTTTATTGGACATCATGATGCCGGAGATGGATGGTTATGAGGTATGTCGGCGGTTGAAGGCGGACGAGCGCACGCGGGATATTCCGGTGATTTTCATCACGGCGATGGCGGATACCCAGGATGAGGTAGTGGGTTTTGCGTTGGGGGCGGTGGACTATATCACCAAGCCGATCAGCATTCCGGTGGTGCAGGCGCGCACGCGCACGCATTTGGCTTTGCGCAGTGCGCAACTGGCTTTGGAAAATCAGAATGCGGTTTTGGAGCAGAAGGTTGGTTTGCGCACGGCGGAGTTGCAGCAGAGTCGTTTGGCGACCATCACCTGTTTAGGGCGGGCGGCGGAGTATCGGGATCCAGAGACGGGTTCGCACATTCAGCGCATGGCGCATTATTCGCATGCTTTGGCGTTGGCGCATGGTTTGAGTGCTGAGGAGGCGGAGATGATTTTGCATGCTGCCCCCATGCATGACATTGGCAAGGTTGGTGTCCCGGATTTGATCCTGCTCAAGCCGGCGGGTTTGACCCAGGCGGAGCGGGAAGTGATGAAATCGCATGTGGTGATTGGTGGTGAGATTTTGGGCAATCAGCCGGCCAGGTTGTTGCAGTCGGCCTGTCAGATTGCCTTGACCCATCATGAAAAGTGGGATGGGACGGGGTATCCGAAGGGTTTGGTTGGGGAGGCGATTCCTTTATACGGTCGGATTGTGGCGGTATCGGATGTGTTTGATGCGTTGGTATCGGAGCGGCCCTACAAGCCGGCTTGGGAGTTTCCCAAGGCGGCGGCGGAGTTACGTTTGATGAGTGGGACGCATTTTCAGCCGGAGTTGGTGGATCGTTTCCTGGAGATTTTGCCGCAGATTGAGCAGATTTATGAGCGGTATAAGGAGCATATTGAGCATTCGCCGTGTCATGACCGGTGTTGATCCATAATAAATAATCTTTTAAAATAACATGGGGTCCAGGGGAGATTATCTCCCCTGGCGGGTGCAGGGCGGAGCCCTGCTGAAATGGCGCGCTTTTTACCGAAGCAGATTTGGCGCAGCCAAATCTGCGCAGCGCGCCCAAATTTGTGCCCCGCAGGGGCACGCTTTGGGAGGGCGGAGCCCGACGATTAACCTTTCGAATTTAAGTAAGTTTTTAGATTGCACCTTCTTCCCCTCCCGCCTGGAGCGGATTTTCCTTGTGAACAGTCATCCATCTGCACAATCCTTGCGTCAAGGAGGTTTCACTCTGATTGAGTTGGTCATGGTGATTGTGATCATTGCCTTGTTGACGGCCACGGCGACTTCGGAGGTACCCAATGATTTGGATCGGGTTGCTGTTGCCCGGCAGTTGATGGGGGATTTGCAGGCGGCGCAGGCGTGTGCGTTGTACCGGGGGCAGACGTGTCGTTTGCTGTGGTTGGATTCCTCCAATTATGTGATGCATGATGGCGCTGGTGTGGCCATTTCTGGGACGCAGGTATCCGTGCCAAACGTGACTTTTTCTGCTTTTGACGTACCCTTTTTCTATCCCATGGGGGATAGTGCGGACACGGCCATTACGTTGACGGATGCGAGGGGCGGGGTATCGACGGTTACGGTTCTGGCGTTGACTGGTTTGGTGCAGGGGCCGTGATGCGGAGGCGTTTTGCATTGTCCCAAGGATTTACCTTTATTGAGGTATTGGTCACCATTATCAGCATTGGTCTGGTAGTAGGAGGTTTAGGTGCGGCGGCGGTGACGGCCATGCAGGCACCGACCTTGAACCGGGAGGCGATGCAGGCCAATTTTCTGGCTCAGGAGGTATTGGAGCAGTTGCAGGCGCGGCGGCGGCACTGGATGAATGCCCCTCCTGTGGCTGCCGAACTGGTAAGCTGTCCTTGGGCGACGGTGGTATTGAATGGTGGCACATTTTCTTGTGCTGTTGCGACGATGGATACGCCTTTGAGTGCTGGTTCGTTGCACTGCCCGGCTGCCGCCACGCAGTGTACCCAGGTAACTGTTACTGTGACAATGCCTTCGGGTGGGTTTATCAGCCAATCCTGGGTCATGGTGTTATGAAGCGGCTTCGTCTCTTGCCTCTGCGGCAGCGCGGTGGTTTCACCCTGCTGGAGATGGTGTTGACGATCATCATTCTGGGTTTGATCGTTGGGGTTGGCACGCCGGTTTTGGTGAGTGGTTATCAATCGTTTTTGTTGGGCACTTCGATTCAGCGTGCGGATGCGGTGGCGCGTTTGGCGATGGAGCGGATCAGTCGTGAATTGCGCAACGGGTTGCAGGCCACGGTGACCCCGTTGGCTCTTAATTCTGCCTCGGTACAGTTTACCAACAGCGATGGCGATGCGGTCACGTTGAGCTTTCAGGATAATACCCTGGTTGTCCAACACAATGCCCAGAGCGGCGTTGTGGCAGAGAACATTGTTGGCAGTTTTTCGGTCAGCGATGAAAGCGATGTCAGCAATCGTTTTATGCCCTACCGTTTGATCTCCGTACAACTGACGGTAACCCAGGCGATTGATCAATTCGAGGGGCAGAGTGTCACCTTGCGCAGCGCCATTGTGCCGAGGAATCCATGATGAATCGACTGCCGAGGATCGATTGCCCGGCAAAAGAACGGGAGCATGGTTCCGCCCTGTTACTGACTCTGACCCTAATTGTCATGGCCTCCGCCTTGGTATCCGCGCTGTTACAGTTGACCATGCGCGCAGCAGGGGTAACGCAGCTACATGTGCAGGGTATGCAGAGTTTTTATCTGCAGGAGTCGTTGCAGGAGGTGCTCCGTTCTGAACTGGCCAACGCCTTGTCGGCAAACAAGTGTGATTATACGGCTTTGCCGGGTAGTGGCACCTTGACGGTTGGCGCGGCCTCTGGAGAATTTTCCTTAATTGTCAATAATTTTCCTGCCGCAACACCACCCTACCGGCAGATCCAAAGCCAAACAGCCACACCCACTCTAAGCACTGCCAGCGGCCAAAGAGGTATGGTCTGGGATCAGATCCGCTGCAAAGTCGGTTTTGCCCCACTGTATGCAGCCAATACCGATTTTTCCCAGCCTGGGGTGGCCGCCATCACCATCAACGGTGGCGGCGGTGATGTGCTGGCGTGGAATGGAGCGCCAACCGAAGAGTGTACCCGCAATGTTCCCCCATGGGAGACGCAGTGCAATGCAGTCGATAACGAAGGGGTGATGCTCTTCGTCAGCCCCAGTCGGGAGAGCGAAAAATATCAATTTCCTGCCTTCAGCTTTATCACCGGAGCCAGCACCGATGTTACCCCAACCGGAGTGTACGCCCTGCTCCCCGGTCAATACCGCAATATTACCCTGGCCTCGTCGGCAACAGTAAACCTGACCCCCGGAGACTACTATATCGATGCCCTCTGGGTGCAATCCGGCGTGACAGCCATCGTGCAAACAAGTGGCGCAGGGACCAACCTGCACGTCAAATTTCTCCGTAACGAAGGTACCCTGCAAATCAACTCCGGCATCGGGCAACCAGGTAACGTAACTTGGTACACACACGCCGCCGATGGCGTGACACCCCCCTGGCCCGGAACAGCCTATAACATGGAATGGAGTAGCGGGAACTTTGCCATGGAGGGCGTGATCGTCGCTGCAAGCGCTACAACAGCCCAATTGAGCGCAGGCTCTTGGTGGTTGAATGGTGCTTGGCTCAGTCAGGGGACAATCACTGTGGCATCGCCAATGACCGTTTTGTATGACAATGCAGCAATGACAGCCGTCAACGCCGTGATGCTCAATACACCCGTACACCTGTCTGTGGGTAGCTTGGCCGAAAAATAATCCCCTCGATGGGCAAAACCCATTGGGAGGCTGTGCGGAGTGGCGCCCAAAAGCGCGCCACTCCGCACAGCTTGCGTCAATTAGGCGCTTAAGCCGATGCAAAATACGCATCGGCTTACTGTGAAAAGCGCGCCAAAGGCAACAGATAAAAGCAAAAGATAAAGTCCCAGGGCTTCGCCCTGGACCCACCAGGGAGCCAGCTCCCTGGACCCGCATCACAAAAAGAAAAGAAAATAAAAAAAAACCGGGGATCCCCAGATCCCCGGCTGAAATCTCAAGACACCAAGAAAAATCAATCCCGATGACTCTTCTTGGTCTTCTCCACATGCTCAGCCAACTCCAGGCTAAGTGTCTCCAAAGCCTCGTTGACTGCCGCCACAACCGTAGGATTCTCCTTGGTAACCGTCACAGTGGTGCCAGAAATATGCACCACGGCAGTCACCTTGGCACGCTGCTCAATCTTGCGGACACTACGCTCCACACTCAACCGAGCATGGGTAATCGGCCCAAACCGTTGATCCAAACTCGTCATGCGGTTGCGAATCCGTTCACATAACTCCTCGCCCAACTCCACCTGACGACCTTCCAACTTGATTTCCATATTGGGACCTCGCTTCAAACGTTATGAGAGACATCCATACTCGACAAGCTCAAACTGCCAATCAGCTTCTCAGAGTGGTCATGATGCCATACAGTTCCTTCCCTGGTCGTTTACCCACCAGCAACTAAAGCCGGCAGTCAACTCCGAAACCTTCTTGCCGGCTCCAGAGTCAGGCGGAAAATGATTCCACCCGTATCACATAACCCCTGCCCCCTACCAGGACTTACCCGCAAGCAGACTGATCAATATGCCAGCAGCTACAATCGCACTCAACAATCCAGCCATGTTGGTGCCCATGGCATACGCCAGCATCGGCGCAGGCAACTCAATGGGCGGAACATCCTCCGCCCCCAACTTGCGTACCATGCGCGCCGCCATCGGTACCACCGCTACACCCGCCGCCCCCAACAACGGATTCACCATACCCGCCGACCGCCGGTGCAACCACTTGCCCATTAAAAATGCCGATGCACTTCCTACGCCAAAAGCAACGATCGTCAATACCATCAACCACACCGCCTCCACAGAGAAAAAACGATCCGGTGTCAAACGCCCACCAATCGCCAATCCCAACAACAATGTGGCTAATGATAACAAGCCAGAATGAGCCGCCGGACTAAGCCCAGTCGATACCCGCCCAATCATGCCCGACTCCCGCATCAAATTGCCAAAGGCCAACGGCGCCAACAACGGCGCAATCGATGGCAATAACAACAAACAAGTCACCAACAACATCACCGGAAAAAGAATCCGCTCCCAGGCAGAAACAGGCCGTAACCCCCCCATCACAACCTGCCGCTCCTGCTCACTGGTCAATAACACCGCTAACACAGACTGCAAAGACGGCAGCAATACTACCGCCACATGAATGGCTACCACCGCAATGCCAATCAACTCCGGTGCCAAACGGTCCGCCGCAAACACCAAAGTGGGTACATTGGCCCCACCCGCTATGCCAACTACCGCCGCCTGCAGAATGTTGAAGGAATGCCCAAAACTACCCACAACACCCAACGCCAACAAAAATGTGACAAATATACCCAACTGCGCCGCCGCCCCAATAAACA
The DNA here is from genome assembly GCA_002753095.1 of Magnetococcales bacterium. Classification (GTDB taxonomy): domain Bacteria; phylum Pseudomonadota; class Magnetococcia; order Magnetococcales; family Magnetaquicoccaceae; genus Magnetaquicoccus. The sequence goes on along the minus strand of PDZU01000007.1, from coordinate 40,820 downwards.
ATAACGCCGGCATCGCAATCAATGGCGCAAAATCAGCCAAAATTCCTACACCAAGCAGCACCAACGCAGGCAAAATGCCGTCACGTATGCCAACCTCATAAAGCGTGTACAACATGCCCCCAGGCTCAGCCAACGTGGAACCAGGCATGTTGGCCAAAACAGCCGCAAAGCCAAGAGAAAACAAGAAGATGGTCTCCAATCCCTGGCGAATGGCCAGCACCAGCAACAGGCTGCCCATCCCCACCATCAGTAAAGAGCCCCAGCTTACCTGGGCAATTCCAGTGCCTTGCCAGAACAGGGAGAGAGATTCCATACGCCCAAACCCAGCATCAGGCCAGTAAAAAGAGCACATCACCGGTTTGCACGGTATCACCTACCTGCACCGGAATGGCAATAATACGCCCAGCATGCGGGGCGCGAATCTCCGTCTCCATCTTCATCGCCTCCATCAACAACACCACACGGCCAGACTGCACCGTCTCATTGGGATGAGCCAAAATCTTGGTAATTGTCCCCGTCAAAGGCGCCGGGATCTCCTCTACCTTGCTGCCAGCCTCTACCGTGGTCGTGTTGAGCGGCGTGGCCGCCGTGCGATGATGATGCGCCGGAGTCGAGGTGATATTACCCTCCAAACCAATCTCAACATCATATACATGCCCATTGACCACAACCCGATAATGCTCAATACCCGCATGCGCTACCGGGGCCGCCGCTGCCTTGGCCGGAGCAGACTTGCTCGGCGCACTCCCCTCGCTCTGCGCCGCAGGCTTCGGCTCAAACGCCTTCGGATTGTGACGGTTCTCCAAAAATTTCATGCCAACCTGCGCAAAAAGCGCATAGGTCAACACATCATCTACCACCGAATCAGATAGCTGAATCGACTTGGCCGACGCACTGGCCTGCAACTCCGCCGTCAACTTGTCCATCTCCGGCGGCAGTAAATCCGCCGGACGACAGGTGAGCGGCTTCTCCCCAGGCTGCAATACCCGCGCCTGCAACGCAGCGTTGACCGGCGCCGGCGTCGCACCATACTCGCCACGCAATACCCCCTGCGTCTCCTTAGCTATGGTCCGATAACGCTCCCCCAATACCACATTGAGCACCGCTTGCGTGCCCACAATCTGCGAGGTCGGCGTCACCAACGGCAGATAACCCAAATCCTGACGCACAGAAGGAATCTCCGCCAACACCGCATCCATCTTGTGCAAAACTCCCTGCTCCTTGAGCTGGCTCTCCATGTTGGACAGCATGCCCCCCGGAACCTGCGCCAGCAAAATGCGCGCATCTACCCCACGCGAGCCACCCTCAAAAGTGACATACTTCTTGCGCACATCCCGGAAATAAGCCGCAATCTGCTCCAGATTCTGTAAATCCAACCCCGTGTCCCGCTCCGTCTCCTGGAACGTGGCCACAATCGACTCCGTGGCCGAATGACCCGTGGTCATGCTCATGGACGAAATGGCCGTGTCCACCATGTCCAAACCCGCATCCACCGCCTTGATGATCGCTGCCGTGGAAAGACCCGTGGTGGCATGACTGTGCAAAGCAATCGGCAGCGCAATGGTCTCCTTCAACCGGGAAACCAACTCATAAGCCACCAACGGCTTCAAAAGACCCGCCATATCCTTGATGCATAACGAATGACAGCCCATATCCTCCAGACGCTTGCCCATGTCTACCCAATAGGCCACATCATGCACCGGGCTCAGGGTGTAAGAGAGCGCACCCTGCGCATGCTTGCCTACCTTCAACGTGGCACGAATGGCCGTCTCCAAATTGCGCACATCATTCATGGCGTCAAAAATACGAAATACATCAATACCGTTGACCGCCGCCCGCTCCACAAATTTTTCTACCACGTCATCCGCATAATGACGGTAACCCAAAATATTCTGGCCACGAAAAAGCATCTGCATGCGGGTGTTGGGCATGGCCGCCTTCAGACTGCGCAACCGCTCCCAGGGATCCTCCCCCAGAAAACGAATGCAGGCATCAAAAGTGGCACCACCCCACATCTCTATGGACCAGTAACCAACCTGATCCAGTTGGGCAGCAATGGGTAACATGTCATCAATGCGCATCCGCGTGGCATGCAACGACTGATGGGCATCGCGCAACACGACTTCGGTGATTCCTAAGGCTCTATTGGCCATAACGTCGAACTCCTCGCCCAAACTCAGGGAGATCTCTCGCAGGCAGAGAGCCTGCAAGTGTGATGTTTAAGGTGATTCATGGCGTGACCGTGTTCGGTATAGGTGGACGGCAATGGCAATGGCAGCAATTCTTTCCTGTTCCATGGGGTCTTGTGCAGTAGGGGAGGGGGCGGTGACAGGCAAACTGCTGCCTGCCCAGCGCGCACAAAGACGGGGCAGTTGGCCGAGCAAACGGTAAAGCAGGGCGGTCCAGGCAAACAGGAGAGCGATTCCAACCAGAAGCAACTCCAGACCATACATAGAAATTTCAGCTCCCTATCCAGCAGGCGAAGCGGTTAAGCGCCAGGGATGAGGAGCAGTCTGTGGGACAGACTACCCCCATCCATGTTGCATCATACCACTTTTTTCAGATCATATTCCAGTATACCTACTGCGCCAGCCGATTTTAACTGCGGAATAAGCCCGCGTACCTGCGTGCGGTCAACCACCGTTTCCACCGCCAGCCAGGCAGAATCCGAGAGATGGCTGACGGTTGGGGCATTGAGGCTGGGTAAAAAGGGGAGTATTTTCTGCAGGTTGGCCGATGGGATGTTCATCTTGAGCATGACCTTGTGCCGGGCGGTCAGGGCGGCAGACAGCAACAGAGCAATCTGATCGATTTTTTCCTTTTTCCAGGGATCGGCATAGGCGGCAGGGTTGGCAATCAGGCAGGTGCTGGTCTGCATCACGTCAGCAACAATGCGCAGACCGTGCGCATGGATGGTGGAACCGGTTTCGGTAATCTCCACGATGGCATCGACCAACCCCTCCACCGCCTTGGCCTCGGTGGCCCCCCAGGAAAAGATCACCTCCGCCTCTACCCCATGTTCCAGCAGATGCTTGCGGGTGACATTTTCCAATTCGGTGGCAATACGCTTGCCCTGCAGATCCGCCAGGGATTGAATCGACGACTCCTTGCGCACCGCCAATACCCAGCGACACGGCTTGTTGGAGCTTTTGGAATATTCCAGCAGAGAGATGGGGGTGACCTTCTCTTCACAAGCCCGCTCCCGGATCCAATCCTGTCCGGTTAGTCCCAAATCCAGGGTGCCGTCGGCCACATACAACGCCATCTCCTGCGGACGTACCAGCGAGCAACTCAGCTCTGGATCATCCACCACAGGGAAATAGTTGCGGGAAAAAGGGGTGATGTGCCAGCCAGCCTGGGCAAACAACTCGATGGTGGCCTGTTCCAGACTGCCTTTGGGAATACCCAACTTCAATGGAGTGGTGGTCATGGTGCTCTCTTTCAGGGGTGCGAAATGGTGCGCTTAAGATGCAGAAAAAACAATACAAGCGGGCAGTTGATCGCAATGATCCAGGATCCGATCAGGATGCACGCTTGCGGGGGAGATGCCACGGCTGTAACCATGGGTCATCCAGACCATCGGGCAACCGGCGGCACGCGCAGCCAGCAGGTCGGTCAGAGAGTCGCCGACCATCACCGCCCGCTGTGGCGCAATCTGCCAATGGGCCAACGGATAGAGCAACGGTTCCGGGGCGGGTTTGCGCTGCGGCAAGGTGTCCCCGCCCAGCAGATGGCTGAAAAATGGACTCAGCTCCAGTTGCTGCAACATGCTGTGCGCCATGGCCTCCGGCTTATTGGTGACCACCGCCATGGGCATGCCCTGCCGCTGAAAATGGTGCAACATGGCCAAAACCCCAGGGTAGGGCTGCGTGTTGTCGGTCAGGTGCTGACGATAGTAGGCCATGAACAGGGCCACAGCCTCCTCAAAGCCAGGATCATCCACAGGTGCCTGGGCCTCTTCCCCCCAAAAACCACGCGCCAACAGGGTGCGCGCCCCATCCCCGACCAGATGGCGTACCTGCGGGAGCGCCAGCAGCGGTACTCCCCGCTGCTGCAGAACATGGTTCATGGCCCCGCACAGATCCGGGGCAGAATCAACCAACGTGCCATCCAGATCAAACAGCAGAGCCTCGGCCTGCAACGGACTATTCACAGGTAACGCACTCTTCCACCAGATGGCCAATATAGGGCAACTCCCGGTAGCGTTCGGCATAGTCGATGCCATAGCCGACCACAAAAAGATCCGGGATGGTAAAACCAACAAAATCCGCCGTAAACGGTGTTTGACGACGGCTCGGTTTGTCGAGCAAAACACAGGAGTGTACCCGCAGCGCCCCCTTGTGGCGCATGTGCTCCATGGCAAAGGTCAGCGTATTGCCACTATCCAGAATATCGTCCAGGAGCAAAACATCCTGGTTCTCCACCAAATGTTGGCAGTCCAGTTTGATCATGACCCGGCCACTGCTGCGGGTGTCGTTGCCGTAGGAGGAGAGTACCATGAAATCCAGGTTGATCTCCGGCGCGTGGCGCGACAGTTCACGCAACAGATCGGCAGCAAAGACAAAAGCGCCCTTGAGGAGCGCGACGATCACCGTGCCCGGTTGCAGCTGGGGGGCAATCTCGGCGGCCAGGGCAACGACCCGGTCATGGATCTCCTGTTCGCTGAGCAAAGGGGTGATGGTGGTGCTCATGGCTCACCTCGTTCCAGGAGAAAGATGGCAATGGGGGCCAGCAGATTGGCCGCAGAGAGGGGGAGCAGCCATTTGGAAAGGCTGGACTGCAACAGGCCGGTGGGCTGGCTCCCCTCGGCAGCCAGAGGAATCTGGCGCAGAATATGGATCGACATTTTTTTGCACAGATCCTGAAAGTCAAGAATCGTACACAAATGGGTGTTGGGGGTGTCATACCAGGTTGCCGGCAACAGCGGGGTGCGGGGCATCTGTCCCCGTAGGGCCAAATGGGCGCGAATACGCCAATAGCCAAAGTTGGGAAAAGAGACAATGCCCCGTTTGCCAACGCGCAGCATCTCCCGCAGAACAAACTCCGGGCGGCGCACCGCCTGCAGGGTTTGCGAAAGGATGACATAGTCAAACGAGTCATCCTGATGGTCGGAGAGCCCCTGGTCGATGTCGCCATGATAGACCGGTAGTCCCCGCGCAATGCAGGCATGCACCCCGGCGTGCGAAATCTCAACGCCAAAGCCCTGTACCTGCTTGTGGTGGAAAAGATACTCCAGCAGCAGTCCGTCACCGCAGCCCAGATCAAGAACGCGGGATTTTTCATCCACCAGCTTGGCGATGACGGCTTGATCGATACGCAACCTAGACAATGCCATCCACTCCTTCGATGTTTTCGGCGGGGGCTTCCGTGCTGCCGACGCACTCCTGGTACAGACGATTGAGAAACGAAGTCAGCGACTGTTGATACAAAGGTTGGTACAGCAGAAAAGCGTCATGACCGTGCGGGGAGGGAAACTCCTCAAAGGTGACACGCTTGGCATGCCAATTCAAAATTTTGACCAGCTCTTTGGAGCGGGAGGTGTCAAAACGCCAATCGGTATCAAAGCTCATGACCAGGATTCGGGCTGTCACCTTTGCCAACCGTTCCGCCGTGCTGCGCGGATCGGGAAATGGGTCAAAATAATCCATTGCTTTGGTAATGTACAGGTAGGTATTGGCGTCAAATTTTTTCACAAAGGTGGAGCCCTGGTGGTGCAGGTAGCTCTCCACAGCAAAATCGTTTTCAAATCCGAAAGAAAAGCTTTCCCGGTCCTGCAGACGGCGGCCAAATTTTTCGTGCAACCCCTTTTCAGACAGATAGGTGATGTGGGCCATCATGCGGGCCAGGGCCAAACCTTTGCGGGGACGCTCCTTGTCATAATAATTCCCATTATTGAAATAGGGATCCACCATGATCGCCTGACGGGCGACGGCGTTGAAGGCGATGTTTTGCGCCGAGAGACGCGGCGTGGAGGCGATGACAATGGCGGCTTCCAGGCTGTCGGGAAAGTCCAGAGCCCATTGCAGAGCGATCATCCCGCCCATGGAGCCACCGGCCACGGCCAGCAGACGGGTGATGCCCAGGTGCGCGATCAGGGCTTTCTGCAGACGGGCCATGTCGCCGATGGTGATCATGGGAAAACTCAGGCCAAAGGGGCGTTCCGTGGTCGGATCGATGCTGGAGGGGCCCGTGGTGCCGTCGCAACCGCCGAGATTGTTGCTGCAGACAATAAAAAATCGGTTGGTATCAAAGGGTTTTCCGGGACCAACACAGATGTCCCACCAGCCGGTTGTTTTGGGATCGTCCGGGTTGTGTCGTCCGGCAGCATGGGCGGTACCGGAGAGAGCGTGACAGAGCAGGATGGCGTTGCTGCGTTCGGCGTTGAGGGTGCCATAGGTTTCATAGGCCACCTGCACCGGTCCCAGGCTGGCCCCACAATCCAAGGTAAGGCGGTCCGCAGACGAAAAAAGTTCGACATATTGAGTTTGTACAACGCCGACGGATTGGCTGGAAGGGCCGGAAGTGGTTACCATGGGATCACCTGCTGGATGCGGTTGGGGCAACGGTTCAGAGTCGTGTTTCTTCTCTCGTGTCAAAGGGCTGCTGCTGAGTATGGCCAGTTGCCGCCTGGAGGTGGTCTGGCACTTTCGCCATTTTCGGGTCTATTCCGGGTGAATGTCTAGCCCTAATTATCGATCCTCTGCGAAAAGGGGATCGGGATAAATAATTTGTCTCTCCGGTGCAATGATCAGGATAGACAAGCCCCTGTCCAATCCAGTATTTATAGAAGGCGAAAAAACGCCTTCTGGCCAGAAAAATATTTTTGCGATTTGTCATTTTGTGCCGGGGTAATGGCTTGCCGGTTGATGTGGTGCCAAGGCGGGGTGGAGCCAAGCCAACGGCGGGGGCCTACCAGGAATAATCGGGCAACCGATGGAGAATGATTTTCAGCCATGGCATTCACCTGTTATTTGTTTTAAAAAGGAGGGCCAAGCGGCGATGGGCCTGTCGGGTTGGCCCGTTCCTTCTTGAAAATGTAGTCTAGATAAATTTGATTGATTCCCCTGTGTACAACCATCCCTGGAACTTTGGAGTGTCCGCATGTTCGATACCCCCAGCAGTCATGTTGAAAGGCGCCTTAATGGACTGGAAAAACACCTGAAACAGGAAAATCCTGTCCTGTTGCAGGTGGTACAGAGTTTTCGCGAGCTGGATTCCATTGCCTATCGGATGGGCATTCTGGAGCGCACAGAATCCTTTGCCACCCGTGTGCCGTGGTGGCCGATGATCTCGATTCTGGGGACGTTTTCGTCGGGGAAATCGACCTTTATCAACCATTTTCTTGGTCACAAGCTGCAGCGGACCGGCAATCAGGCGGTGGATGACAAGTTTACCGTGATCTGCTACAGCAAAGAGGAGAACATTCGCACGCTGCCTGGGTTGGCTTTGGATGCGGATCCCCGTTTTCCTTTTTACCAGATCAGCAAGGAGTTGGAGCGGGTTAGTCCTGGCGAGGGACAACGGATCGATGCCTATCTGCAACTGAAGACCTGCCCGACGGAAAAGTTGCGTGGCAAGATTCTCATCGACTCGCCGGGTTTTGATGCCGATGCGCAGCGCAACGCCACGTTGCAGATTACCGACCATATCATGGATTTGTCGGATTTGGTGTTGGTGTTTTTTGATGCCCGTCATCCCGAACCGGGGGCCATGAAGGATACCCTGGATCACCTGGTCAAAAACACCATCAACCGTTCGGACTCGAATAAATTTTTGTTTATTCTCAACCAGGTGGACTGCACAGTGCGGGAGGATAACCTGGAGGATATTGTCGCGGCCTGGCAACGGGCGCTGGCGCAATCTGGATTGACAGCCGGCCATTTTTATCAGATATACAATAAAGAGGCGGCTTATGTCATCGAAGATCCCCAACTGCGGGAGCGTTATGAAAACAAATTGCAGGTGGATATGGCCGATCTGCAGTTGCGCATTCAGCGGGTCGAGGTGGAGCGGGCCTATCGGATTATTGGCGTGTTGGAGCATACGGCCAAATTGATCCACTTGGAGTGTGTGCCCCGTCTGCGTGACTGGGTGGCGCGGTGGCGCAAGGCGGTGTTGACCATCGATGCCATTTTGTACGGCTTGATTGCCGTCGGGGTTGCCAGTGGCATCATGGTACACAATCCGCCTTTGGCCTCCTGGTTGGATATTGGCCTATGGGCAGAAGGTTCTACGCCATGGCAGTCGGTTTTGGTTGATTTTCTGGCGGCAACCGGTACCATAGCCCTGTTGTCGGTGCATATGCTGGTGCGCAAGTGGACGGCCCGTTTCATGAGCAAGGGCCTGCTCAAGGAGGTGGAGCAGTCGGAGTTGCGGGAGTATATGCGTAAAGGATTCTTGCGCAATACCGGTCCCTTGGCTTCCGTTTTCCGCAAGCAGCCGGTGGGTTGGGGCAGGTTGGCGCAGATGAAGCTGATGCGGGTGTTGAAGAGTTCCGATTCTTATGTACAGAATTTGAACGATCAGTTCACCAACCCCTCCGGGCGCAGCGACGTGCCGAATCCCAAGGTGATGCTTGAGGTAAACTAAGGAGGCCCCGTTGCTGGCGGCATGTTGCAGCGATTTCCGATCACCCTGAAGGCTTTGCTGGCCACGCTTCTGGTGGGAATGACCACCTGGGCCGTGTTGGACCATTGGCAGAGCAGCCATCTGCAGACGATCTTTCAGGAGCGGCTGAAGGAGGCGGTCGGGGAGAAGACGGAGATCAACCGGGTGGTGTTTGACCAACATGTCAAGATGCACCATCAGGCGGTGCATTTGCTGGCGGCGCAACGCCATCTGTTGGAGTATTTGGAGCAGCGGGAGGCCAGTGAAGCGGCCAGCCGCAGTGGTCGGAGCGGTGATGGTGGGGCGGTAACGCCCTACCAACGGGTCGTTTTTCATGATGATCCGCCTTTGTGGTTTCCCAAACCATCGGTATTACGGGGCATGTTGCCATTGCGCTATGTCCTGTTGATGGAGAACGCTGGTCCAGTGCGGGAGGTGTATCGGGGGCAGTTGGAGCCTCCGCCTCCCGCTCTGCTGGATCCTTCCCCGTTGTTGCGCCAGTTGAGCCTTGGACAGCCGTTCATCACTTCGGTGGACGGTTTGTTGTTTTTATTGACATCGGAGGGGGTGCCGGGTCGGGATGGTCAGAACAAGGCTCTGGTGATGTCGGCCACGCCATTGGACAGTGCATTTTTGGCCAATTCGCAGGGGGTGGGGGGGCAGTATAATGGGGTGGTGGCTTTGCTGGAGGGCAGCCAGCAACGGATCATTGCCAGCAACAAACCGCAGATTGCCCCGCCCGGCATGCCGTTGGAGCGGATTCTTGGTCCCTATCTGGTTTCGGGACAATCTTTCTTTGACTATGGTGCATCGGACCTGCTGTTGCAGTTGATCACGCTGGTTTCCACGGATTCCTTCGATTCGCTGACCCAGTCGATCATGCAGGTGGAGAAGCGGCAGCGTTTGATTGGTTCGTCGGTGTTGGTTGGCATCTGTTTGCTGACCCTGTTGTGGGTTACCCGCAACATTCGGCAGTTGACCCGCGAGGTGATGGAGTTTTCCCGCACGGTATTGGGGAGCCATCTGCAGGAGAGTGCCGCGCGGGATGAGTTATGGATGTTGCGGGAGCGTTTTCACTCATTGGCGCGGGAGATTGTGCAGACGCGTGACTCTTTGCAGGCGGAGTTGGAGGAGCGCAAGCGGGCGGAGTTTGAGGTACGCAAGCTGTCGCAGGCGGTGGAACAGGGGCCGGCGGCGGTGATGATTTGTGATTTGCGGGGCAACATTGTGTATGTCAATCGGCAATTCAGCCGTTTGACGGGCTATCAATCTGAGGAGGTGTTGGGGCGCAATCCTCGATTTTTGCAATCCGGGGAGACACCATTGCCGCTTTATCAATCGTTATGGCAGACGGTTACCCGTGGTGAGGTATGGCATGGTGAACTGCGCAATCGGCGCAAGGATGGCACGGTTTATTGGGAGTTGAACACCATTTCGCAGATTTTGGCCCCGGAGCAGCGTGGTGGTCGGGCTGGGCGTCAGGCGGATGGGGAGGCGATGTCCACTTTTTATTTGGCCTTCAAGGAGGATGTTTCGCCGCGCATGGCCATGGAGAAGGCGTTGCAGCAGGCCAAGGAGGCGGCGGAAACGGTCAACAAGATCAAGAATGATTTTCTTTCCAACATTTCCCACGAGTTGCGCACGCCGCTCAACACCATTGCCGGTTGTACCTCTTTGTTGTTGGAGATGGAGTTTGGCGCGCTGAACAAGAGCCAGAAGCGTTATTTGAACAATATTTTGAGCAGTTCGGAGCGGTTGTCGGCGTTGATTTCTGACCTGTTGGATCTTTCCAAGGTCAACAGCGAGCAGTTTACCTTGGAGAGTCGTGATTTTGAGTTATCGACCCTGATTCGCTTGTTGGAGGAGGCGCTTGCCGAGTTGGTGGATGAGAAGGGGTTGCAGTTTTCGATCCATTTGGCGGCGGAGGTACCACGGCAGGTCAAGGGGGATCCGGTTCGTTTGCGGCAGGTATTGATGCACATTTTGCACAATGCCATCAAGTTCACCCAGGAGGGTGAAATTACCCTGACGGTGACCCGTGACAGTAATCGCTATCATGATCTGGGGATGATCTGTTTCACGGTGACCGATACCGGAATTGGCATTCCAGAGGAGAAGCAGCAGACCATTTTTGAGCTTTTTACGCAGGTGGACAGCTCTTCCTCGCGGCGTTACGAGGGGACTGGTTTGGGTTTGACCATTGCCAAGCGTTTGATTGAGCTGATGGGGGGGAGTATTCGCCTGAAGAGTCGGGTGAATGAGGGATCGATTTTTTCTGTAACCATTCCGTTTGCCTTGCCGCAGAGTGTGGTGGAGAGTGCTGATGCGCCGCCACCGGCGGGGTTGAAGACGGCGGTGATTGGCAAAAATCCGGTCAATCGTCTGATCTTGAAAAAATTATTGACCTCCCTTGGATTGCAGGTGAGTGAAATCGGCCATTGTCAGACGCCGGTGGAGTTGCAGGCGTTGCATCAGGTGGAGCAGTGGGATTTTGTCTGTTTGGAGTGTATTGGTAATGGCAGTGGGGTAGAGGAGATTGATCGTTTGCGCAGTGAGGAGGGGTTGCGGGAGTTGCCGATCATTGTGTTCAGCAATTTGGCGACGGAGCAGCGGCAGCGGCTGCAGCAACTGCCCTGGGTTTTTTGTTTGGACCGACCCATGCAGCGTTCGCAACTGTGTCGTATTGTTCGTCAGGCGGTTGGAAATGATCGTGTTGGTGTCCTGGCTGAATAAAGCAAAAGCAAAAACAAAAGCAAAAACAGGTATGGGGTCCAGGGGAGATTATCTCCCCTGGCGGGTGCAGGGCAGAGCCCTGCTTGTAATGGCGCGCTTTTACCGAAGCAGATTTGCGTAGCAAATCTGCGTAGCGCGCCCAAATTTGTGCCCCGCAGGGGCACGCTTTGGGAGGGCGGATGCCCGACATGCACCGTGTTGTTTGAATTGATGCTCTGGAAAAACCACCTGCGCTTGCTCTGGGTCATGTGGCGTGTTGTGTTGCTGGGTTTGTTCTGCCTGGTACCGTTGACCACCTGGGGGGAGGAGGGTGCGGGTTGTCCACGCAGTGAGCAGGCGGTACAGATAGAGGTTCACTTTGAGGCGGGTTATCCTTTTGTGGACGACAGTCGTTCTTCGGGCTGGATTCAGGCGCAGGCCAAGGGGATGCATCATCCGATTGGTTTGACGGTTTCCCGGTTACGGCACTCTTTGCTGGGCGTGTTCGAGTGGCGTGGCACGCCGCAGCGGCAGACGCGTTGCCTTTATTTGCGTTCATTGAAATTGGCGTTGAGCTATCCAGAGTTAAAGGTTTATATTGCCAATAACTACCGTCCGGGCAGTTGTGAATATCAGGCGATTCATCGGCATGAGATGGAGCATGTACGCATTTTGAATCGCCATCAGGAGATGTATTTGGCCCAATTGCGGGAGCGTTTACAGGGATTGGTGCAGCAGCAGGGTGGGATATTGATCCAACCGAGGGAGTTGGAGCAAAAAAAGCAGGAGATTTTGCAGCGTTTTGACCAGGAGATTTTGCGGGAGTTGCAGCGTGTCGATCTCAAGCAGAAGGCGGCGCAGGCGGCGATTGATACGGCGCAGAGTTATGCACAGGTGCGGTCGGTTTGTCAGGGTTGGTGATGGTGTGGACAAGGCGGTCGGGAAGATAAAATTGGCATTGGTTTGAGGAGAACGGGATGAGCGGCATGGGTTGGAAGAGAGGTTACTTGTTGGCGTTGTTGGTAGCGGGTGGTTTATGGGTTGGCACGGGGTGGGCGGAGGATGCGGTTGCGCCTGTCCAGGCCGTTGCGCCTGTCCAGGCCGTTGCTCCAGTCCAGGCGCATGATCATGGTGATCATGGGGCCATGGCGGCGCCTGCGGCGGGCAAGGATGGGGTGGTGGGGCAGCAGAGGATGCACCAGGGCATGCAGCACATGGGCCAACCCATGGCGGTGCCGGGCGGTTGGGGGCCGGGTTACGGGAATGGTTGGGGAGCGGGTTATGGGAATGGTTGGGGTCGCGGTTATCCATATCCTGGTGGCATGGCGCCTGGTTTCTGGCAAAATGGTGCACCGGGGGGGATGCCGCCGACGGCTCCTGGTTGGGGGATGCAGGGGGCTCCGGCCTGGGGTGGACAAGGGGGGGAAGCACCGGCTGTTGGCAGTGCGGTGATGCCGGGGAGTTTTGACCATACCCGGCAGCCGGGTGAGGTGAACCAGCCGGGTGCGGGCAAAAAGTGCAAGATCTGTGTGGAAAAAAAGGCGGCTGGGGAGCAGGTTCCCTGTGCCCGTTGTGCGCAGTGCAAAAAGTGCCAGCAGGGTGGGGCTGTTGCTGGGGAGGCAGCGGCGCCTTGCAAGATGTGCAACCATGCGCAGCACAACAAGGCGGGCATGGCATGCACGAAGTGCCGTTCCGCTGGGATGGGGGCGCGGATGATGGATCCGTTGTTGTTGGGCCACTCTCCGGCTGTTGTGGAGCAGGCGTTGCAGTTTCTCTGGGGTTTGCTGGTGGTAACGCCGGAGCAGGAGGCGGCCTGGAAGGGATATGCGGAGGCGGCGCTGGCGTTGGCTGCGGCGCATGGCGAAAGACGGGAAGGGATGATGACTCCGGTGGATTCTGCCCTGGCGTTGGCAGAGCGGCGCACCCAGTGGGCAACCGAGATGGTCGAAAAGCGGCAGAAGGCTTTGGAGGGCTTCAGGGGGTTGTTCAACCAGTTGCAGGATGAGCAGAAGGGGCGGTTGAACGGCTTTTTTATGGGGATCATGCCCTGAGGGTAGTGTGATACTTGAAATGGTTATGGGGTCCAGGATTCTGGCTTCCTGGACCCCATGACCGGTGCGCAGGTGATCAGGGCAATCGCATGTGAACGTTTCTCAAATGCGATTGCCCTGGGCAGGTGATGAGCATGGCTGTTCTTTTGGTGTGAATGGTGCAATGATGGTGCAGGTTTGGCTCTAGCATCGAGGCGAGGCGGCGAATGGGCAGCAGAATCATTCTGTGGGGGTTGTTGCTACTGGCTACGGTGGCGCTGGTTTTTGGCGTCTGGAAGCGGGTTTGGCCGGATGTAGAGATGGGCCGACGATTGGCAGAGAATAATTGTGGCATTTGTCATGACTTGAACGACACCCATCGCAACCGCAAGGGGCCTTTTTTGTGGGGCGTGGTCAACCGGCCAGCGGGTTCAGTGGGGAATTTTCCCTACAGTGCCGCTTTTTTGGCGACGGTTCAGGCCAAGCCGTTTATCTGGGATGAGGCCCATTTGGAGCGCTTTATCACCGATCCAGGCTCCTTCATTCCCATGACGCGCATGGCGCAGCGGGATGCGGGCCATCCTTTGGCTTTTGAAGGGATCGACAGTGCTGCCAACCGTCGGGATGTGATCGCCTATTTGAATACGTTGAAATAGCACGATGGATGGGCAACCGTGTAACAGTTTGTCCTCCGCAAGGGGGGAGCGAGTGGAAAGTACGCAGTGAAAAGCACGAAATCTTCCAACAGAGTCGGAACCGTCATCCCAGCCGTGGCGTTGAGCAACCGGGAACTGCTATGGCGCTTTGGGCTCCTGATTTGGCCGTATCGATACTATCTGATCCCGGCTTTTGTCTGCATGCTGATTTTGGCTGGGACCAATGGCGCCATCGCCTTTTTGGTGCAACCGATTCTGGACAAGGTGTTTATTGAACAGGATAGGGTGTTGTTGGCTAATATGCCTTTTATTATCATGGCGTTGTTTCTTGTCAGAGGAATTGTCTACTTTTCGCAGATTTATCTGATGGAGAGCGCCGGGCAGCGGGTGGTGCGCAATCTGCAGGTTCGTTTGTATGGCCATTTGATGGCCATGGATCTGGCCTATTTTCAGGCCAACGCCACCGGCAATATTTTGTCGCACGTGACCTATGATACCAACGTGCTGAAGGCTTCGGCCTCGTCGATGGTTTCCAACCTGTTGCGGGAGGGATTTACGGTCATCTTTTTGATGGGGGTTTTGTTTTATCGTGATTGGCAGATGGCGTTGGTTTCGCTGGTTGGGTTGCCACTGGCTGGGGTGTTGATTTATCGTTTTGGCCGACGGATACGCCGTTTGAGCCAGACGCGCCAGGAGTTGATGGGGACCATGACCTCGCATTTGGAGGAGAGCATTACCGGGCAGAGAATCGTTAAGGCGTTTTGCATGGAGCGTTATGAGCGGGCCCGTTTTCGTCTGATCAACCGGACGATCATGCACAACATGTTGCGCTCGGCCAAGGTGAAGGCATTTTCTTCCCCCTCCATGGATTTGATCGCCGGGTTTGCGGTCAGTGCGGTGATTTTGTACGGTGGGCAGATGGTCATGACGGGGCAGACCACCACGGGTGCTTTTTTCTCGTTTATTACGGCTCTGTTGATGGCCTACGATCCGATCAAGAGTTTGACCGCGATCAACAATCAACTGCAGGAGAGTTTGGCGGCGGCGCGGCGTCTTTTTGCGGTGATGGATCTGCAACCTTCCATTCAAGACCGGGCCGATGCCATCGTTTTGCCACGCATGCAGCAGTCGATTCACTTTGAACAGGTCAGTTTTCACTATCGTTCGGATTTGCCGCCGGTTTTGCAAGAGATCAACCTGACCATTCGGGCTGGGGAGCGGGTGGCGTTGGTGGGACACAGTGGCAGTGGCAAGACGACGCTGGTCAATCTGGTGCCACGTTTTTTTGATGTCACTGCGGGGACCATTCGTATTGACGGTGTGGACATACGGCAGGTGAGTCAACGCAGTTTGCGTTCGCAGATCGCCATTGTGACCCAGGATGTGATTCTGTTCAATGACACGGTGCGCAACAACATTGCCTATGGGGATCGCGCGCGTTCTGAAGAGGAGTTACGGCAGGCGGCTCAGGCGGCCAATGCCTTGGCGTTTATCGAGGCGATGCCGGAGGGTTTTGATACGGTGATTGGTGACCGTGGCATTCGTTTGTCGGGGGGGCAACGGCAACGGCTTTCCATTGCCCGTTCTTTGTTGAAAAACGCGCCGATCCTGATTCTGGATGAGGCGACCAGTGCTTTGGATACCGAAAGCGAGCGACTGGTGCAGGAGGCGTTGGAGCGGTTGATGGAGGGGCGTACCAGTCTGGTGATTGCGCATCGTCTTTCCACGATCCAGAATGTGGATCGGATTGTGGTATTACGGGACGGTCGGATTGTGGAAGAGGGGACGCATGCCGAGTTGTTGGCCAGGGAGGGGGAGTATGCCCGTTTTCATTTTCTGCAGTTTCAGCAGCAGGAGTATGCGACTACCGGGCAGGGGTGAGCCTTCTCCAAAGTGAAATATTTAAAAATTTTTGCGGGGTCCAGGGGCGATCATCGCCCCTGGCGGGTGCAGGGCGGAGCCATGCTTGCAATGTGCGGCGTTTAAAGTAAGCAAATGCGTAGCATTTGCGCACGCCGCACAGATTTGTGCCCCGCAGGGGCACTCTTTGGGAGGGCGGACGCCCGACTTTTAACATTGCGTATTATAAAAAGTTTTTCACTATCGAACGGGTTTTTGCCGCTCGGTTAGCGCTTATGGGGCTTCGCCCTGGATCCGTCATGATTATTGTTTCATTTATAATCCCAGGATCTCTTTCGCCAACGGTACCGTCAAGGGCCTCTTCAACCGCAAACTGGCCTCATCCAACCGTTGCAACGCCGTCACATATGCAGCAATGCTGCGCGGCAAACGAATCTGCAAAAACCGCAACAACTCATCACTACAGCGCACTTGACGATCCTGCACCATCTTGGCCAAGACCTCCCCCAACAACGCATCTTCCAGTGTCTCCAACACCACAGCGGCACCCCACAGCAGACGGGAACGCAAATCCTCACGCAGCTCCCCCATCCATTGCGGCGATTGACGACTGGCCACCACCATCCGCCCGTCCGACACAGAACGCAGATGGTTGAATAGGTAAAGGATGCCCTCCTGCCAGACCGGAGCCACCTCTTGCAGATCGTCCACCGCCACAAAACGGCAATGATCATGGCGCGACAAAAAGAGGCTCAACTCACGCTCGGCACTCTCGCGCAACTGCCCCCGCAAGGCAGCCAAGTCCAAATAAATGGCCGCCCCCTCCCCAAAAAGCTCCCGACAATGGGCCACTGCCGCCTGCAATAAATGCGTCTTACCCGTAGCCATCTCGCCGGTCAACAACACCGTGGACCGCTGTAATCCCCCTATCGGTCGATTTTCCGCCAAGGCCAGCAACACCTCCGCTGCCCGCCGGTTGCCCTCTCCGATCACCAAATTGGTAAAGGTGTAAACCGGATTGAGCGGCAAAGGCAGCAAATTGGCAAAAAAGCTGGAGTTATTCTGCGTCGTCATTCAAGGCAATACGGGGCATGTCGGGCTCCGTCCTCCCAAAGCGTGCCCCTGCGGGGCACAAATTTGTGCGGCGTTTAAGGTAAGCAAATGCTGCGCATTTGCTTTCTAACGCAATCCGACTCATGCCTGCTTGATCCGTTCCTGCTCAGCCGCATAACGACTCCAACGCAACACATAACTGCCACCAGACAAACAGGTAGTCAACGCCGTCAAACCAATCAACAGATCCAGCCAAAGGGTGGCAAAATGACCTTCGGCGGTATACAACACCCAAAACAACAACACCATCTGGTTGACCGTGTTCCATTTGCTGATCCACAGCGGCTCAATGCGCAAAGTACCCGTCATCATCTGATAGATGACCGCACCACCAATGATCACCACATCCCGCGTCACCACCAACAGGGTCAACCATAAGGGCAGTAATCCCAAAACGGTCAGCGTAATGTAGCCGGAGAGCAACAGCAACTTGTCCGCCAACGGATCCAGATGGCGCCCCAGTTCCGTCTCCTGATGCCAACGCTTGGCCAGATAACCGTCCAACGCATCCGTCAATCCAGAACAGGCAAAAACAACCAACGCTGCCGTCAAATGGTTTTCTATGACCAGCCAAATCAGCACGGGAACAGAGAGAATCCGTAATAACGACAACAGGTTGGGCAAGTTCATGGCAGCTGCAGCACCCACTCAACCCGATTGGCGGGCACCCCATCCGCCGGCGGCACGCGCTCCACTTTGGCCCCCAATTGGTTCAACAACGCCTGCAATTGCTCGTCCTGCCCCTGATAGTCGACCTGCACGGTCGCCTCGGTCGCCCGCTCCTCCAGAAATTTCATGTTCACCACCCCAGGAGAGGTGCGTAACCGGCTGGTAAAATGGGAAAACTGCGCCAACTTTGGACCATGAATCACCCGCAGATGCGCACTGTGCAACAAAGCCGGATTGACGGTATGACTCTGAATCCAACGATCCATCACCTGCTGCAACAAGGCACGGGCCAACACAGGCGCTGGACATTTGCTATTGTCTCCCCCCTCTCCACAGCGGGCCAACGGTTCCGTGCTGCTGGCACTGGCCTGAATCACTTCGCTGGCACCACTCCCCAGCAGTTGCGCTTGCACTCTGCTGCCTGACGCGGTCTTGCCCCCTTTGCCTGCAGCAGCAAGCTGTACCGCAACGGCCCATACCTGCTCCGTGCCATAGCGACCTTTGGCCCACTGTTGCAACGTCGGATCTGCCGCTGCTGCCTTTTCCCAACTCAAATGGGACAGATCATCCATATCCCCCATGGGGGTAACCACAGGAATGCCAAACGCCTTAGCCTCCTCCTGCACACTCTTCTGCACGAGGCCATCCAATATGGCCGCCTCACCTTCTGCCCCGCCCTGGCTGCGCACCAGCAACAGTACAGGCGCATGACGGCTCTCGTTATAGGGCAATCCCTTTTCTGCCAAGGCAGCTGCCACCCCTTTGGCAGAAAAAGTTACCTCAACAGCCACCACCAACGTATGATTGCCCCGTTGCGTCTCGCCCACCACTTGGACCCGATCCGTCAACCGCTTGCCCCCCTGCAACAGGCCATCAAAAAAACCCTTCTCCCGCTCCAGATCGGCCCGGGTGAACATGCGGCTCAACAGGCGCTCCAACGCGGTCCTTTTGGCTTTTTCCACCCCAACCGCACGGGGCTCCTGTTTGGCTGGCACTGGCAAAGGCACAACCGCCTCTGCACCGACCTGATAAAAAGGGTTCGCTTCCGCCCGGAGGGGAGAAAAAAAGAGACACAAGAGAAGCAAAAAAAATGCACTAAAATAACGACTTTTACTGCCAAACCACACCCACGTTGGATCCATTTTCTTCTCCCGGACCATGATCATGTTGCTCCCGTCAAGCCGACTGCAGCGCCTCTGCCTGCCCAAACAGTCCTCTTTCCACATACGCGCACAGCAGATGGCCGACCAATAAATGGCTCTCTTGAATCCGTGGGGTCAGTGTGGCTGGAATGCACAGACAATGATGGCACAGGTCAGCCATTTTGCCACCACTGGCTCCGGTCAACCCCACCACCATGATGCCCATGCGTCGCGCTGTTCCAATCGCTTGCAGGATATTGGGTGAATTGCCTGAGGTACTGATCGCCAGAAACAGGTCACCCGCCTTACCATTGCCCTCGATTTGGCGGGAAAAAAGCATCTCATAGCCATAATCGTTGCCGATGGCCGTCATGATCGAGGTATCCGTGGTCAAGGCCAAAGCGGGCAGGGCAGGCCGATCAAAATAAAAACGACTGACCAACTCTCCGGCGATATGTTGCGCATCTGCTGCCGAACCTCCGTTGCCTGCAATCAGCAGTTTGCCACCCGCCCGGTACACCGCCAGCGCCAGCGCACAAACCTCCTGCAATTGTGCCATCCAACCTGAATCGTCCAACAGACGTTGTTTGACAGCAATGCTCTCTTGAATCTGTGCAATGAGAAATGGATCGCTCATGACGCCCGCACCACCATGACCGGCATATCTGCCAAATGCAACACTTTTTCCGTGGTGGCCCCCATCAACAGGTTGTCAATGCCGGTGGTACCGCTATAACCGATAATCACCATGGCCGCCTTCAATTTTTTGGCTGTCTGCACAATTTGACTGGCGGGTATGCCATGGGCCACGATGGTTTCCAAACCCACTTTGGCCTGTTTGGCCTGTTTGGCCAGATCATGCTCTTTGACGAAGGCGCGCATGCTTTCGGCGGCCACCTCCAATACTGGCCGCAACACCTTTTTGACCTCTTTTTTCTTTTGCGGCGGACTGGCTTCGCTGGTCACCTCGTGCACGACGTGCAGCAGGTGCAACCGACTCTCTGCCTGTCGGCCAATGACAAAGGCCGTGCGCACTGCTTCCAGGCTATCTCTGGTAAAATCAATCGCAACAACAATGGTTTGCAAATTATCCACAGCCACAGAACACCCCCATTGACTTCACAAATCCTGGTCCATCCGCAAACAGCGGCTTGTATACTTACTGAAAGGTAGCTAAGATTAGCCGCAAGCCGGTCGCTTGGCAAGCGTGGGCGTATTACCGGTTCTCCGATTCCAGCGCGGATCGAACTGATGACAAAAACCCGATTTTCAAGGAAAAACAACACAATGAAAACCAGAATCTTGGCAGCATCTGCGTTGGCCTTGCTCCTCTCTTTCTCTGGGATGGCCACTGCAGCCGACACCCCGTTGCAACCCAAGCCATTTGACGAGGTAGAGTTCAGCCGTTTTCTGAGCGATTATCCTGCCGTCTCCAAGTGGGTGGCTGAAAAGGGCAACCGCTATGGTGGTCAGAACTCCCCGTGGATGCTCTCTGGCCTGCGTTACGATAAAGATTTGCAGAAGCATTTGCAGGGTGCTGGCTGGAGTGCAGAGCGTTTCTTTTATCTGCTGGACCATATCAATCTGGGGTTGATGACCACGCAGGCGGAGTTGCAACAGGAGAGCATGCAGCAGCAGTTTGAGAAAGCGCAGGCTACCCGTAACGAAGAGTCCAAGAAGCGGCAGGCTCAGTTTCAGGAGCAGCAACGTTCTGCTTTGGAGAGTGCGCGGGCGCAATGGTCTGCACAGCGGGAACGGGTCAGCAACGATCCTTACCTCCCCCCCATGCAAAAGCAACAGATTTTGGCTCATATGGATCAGAATCAGCCTGCTGTTCAGGGTACAGGGCAGCAGGATCGGCAACGTGCTTGGTTGAATGAGCAGAAGCAGCAAATTACCAACAACGTCTTCATTCCGCCTGTACAAAAACAGGCGATGTTGGCCCAGTTGGACCGTTCCATCGAGGGGATGAATCCGCCCAAGCCTGTTGCTCCTGCCAAGGTTGATCCTGCCGAGCAGCAAGCCAAAATTCAGGCTCAGCACAAGCAGTGGTTGGAGGATCGGATGAAAGAGGTACGGGACAATCCGATGATGCCTGCCGCCCAGAAGCAGCAGATGTTGGAGCAGATGCAGGTATCGTTGAAGAATGCTGAGAAGGCTACGCAGCAAGTTGGCAAGGTGCAAACGGGCCCTTTGCCTGTTCAGGAGGGTCAGTTGATCAAGAGCAATCGGCAGAAATTGACTTCCTTGTTTTTCCCGGAGATGTAGTGAGTTAGTTCGTTCGTTTGGATTTGGCACCTGAATCATTGCGGGTCCAGGGAGCTCAGCTCCCTGGCGGGTCCAGGGCAGGGCCCTGGGACTTTATCTGTTGACCTTATCTGTTGACTTTATCTGTTGCTTTTGGCGCGCTTTTCACAGTAAGCCGACGCGTTTTTTGCGTCGGCTTAAGCGCCTAATTGACGCAAGGTGTTCGGGTTGGCGCGGTTTTCTGCGCCAACCCGAACACCCTCCCAATGGGTTTTCCCCGTCGGTAACTCAATACCTCACAGTTAAAAGTCGGGCTCCGCCCTCCCAAAGAGTGCCCCTGCGGGGCACAGATTTGGGCGCGCTGCGCAGATTTGGCTACGCCAAATCTGCTTCGTTAAAAGCGCGCCATTGCAAGCAGGGCTTCGCCCTGCACCCAGCAAGGCTTCGCCCTGCACCCAGCAGGGGCGATGATCGCCCCTGCACCCCGCAATAGATTTATTTTATGCCATCAGCCTTTCGACAAGAAAAGCACCAAAGCCTCCTGGATCGGCTGATACAAACGCCGCACCTGCACCAACTCCTGCTTGGACTCCTCCCACCTCTGCTCCTTGACCGCCTCATACAAAGCACGCGTAGACTTCTGCAAAGTGGGAAAAATGGTGTTCGCCATACTCCCCTTGACCACATGCGCCGTCGCCCGCGCCGACTGATAACTCTCCTGGTCAATATCCCGCTGCATGGTGTGCAACAACTCCAGGAACTGCACCGCTAACAACTCAGCTACCTCCCGAAAATCCTCCTCCTGCAAACCAATGGAACGCATGGAACGCAACAACGCATCCATGTCTACCCGCTCCACCTCCTCCACCGCCAGAGGCTCACTGACAACCACCGGCGCGTCACTTACCCCCTCCAACGGACGCAATAACAAAAATTGACGCAAATGCTCCCGCAAATCCGCTATACTCACCGGCTTGGGCAGAAAACCATCCATACCACACGCCCGAATGTTCTCCCGCGCCTGCGGCGTCACGTCCGCCGTAAAAGCCACAATCGGTACCACCCCAGACCGGTTCAACTCCCGCTGCACAGCATGAATGGCACGGGTCGCCTCAAACCCATCCATGACCGGCATCTGACAATCCATCAAAATTAAATCAAATGGCCTCTGCCGAAACTGCACAATCGCATCCTGCCCACTCAACGCCGTGCTGATCTGATCCGCCCGATACCCCAAATTCACCAACATGCCCCGCGTCACAATCAAATTGGCCTGCTGATCATCCACAATCAAAATGTGTCCCTCAGCCCGCCAAGCCGCTGCCCGATGCCCCTGCTCACCGCCAGTCAGATGGTGACTGCCCTTGTTCTGAATCAACCACTCAATGGCCGCCAATAAACGCTCCGCATTGATCGGCTTCTTCAAACAGATGGCCGTCCCCGGCAACTCGGTCGCCTGATCCCAACCCTGGTCCAAAAGATCCGTCAACAGAATAAAACGTATCTCCGTATTGCAATTGAGCAACTGCTGAAACTCACGCCGATGGCTGATGCCCGGCTTCTGGTTGCACAACACCAACTGATACGGCTCCCCCGACGCATCCGCCTCCTGCAAAATCAATGGCGCATGCTCCGGATCAACCACATGATCCAATAAAGCCCCATGCGAAATCAACGCATCCTCAACCAACGTGCGCAACAAACCATCATGCGCCACCGCCAATACCCGCAAATGTTTTAAATCCTGACTCTTGTCGTGCGGGCCATAGCTGCGCTGCTGCTTCTCCAAACGAATGGTAAAAAAGAAAACAGAACCAGATGGCGCCTCCAGATTGCTGTCTACATCAATCTCACCATCCATCATCTGCACCAAATGCTTGCAAATGGATAAACCTAAACCAGTACCCTCATGGCGACGGGTCGAAGAAGAGTCAACCTGCGTAAAACGACTGAAAATCTTTGCCCGATCCTCCTCAGACACACCAATCCCAGAGTCCCGTACCTCAAACAATAGGTCAATCCCCTGCTCATCACTTCCTACCGGCCCACCGTACAGCTCTACCGTTCCCCCCTCCGGGGTAAACTTGATGGCGTTGCCCAGTAAATTGATAAATACCTGCTTCAACCGAATCGGATCACCCCGTACCGCCGTGTGGGTCACATCCGGAAAAAATGAAGTCAACTCAATCCCCTTGGTGTGCGCCAAAGGTGCCACCGTCATGGCCGCCTCATACACCAAACGACGCAAATCAAAATCTACCTTGTCCAACACCAACTGCTTGCCATCCATCTTGGAAAAATCCAACACATTGTTGATCAACGTCAACAACGTCTGCCCCGCCCCTAATGCCAACTCCACCCGCTCCCGGTCCGGTAAACGAATCTCTGACGTGCGCAACAATTCCAACATACCTAATATTACATTCATCGGTGTGCGGATTTCATGACTCATTGTTGCCAAAAAATAACTTTTGGCTTGGCTGGCCGCCAACGCCTGATCCCTCGCCACCGCCAGATCGGTGGTGCGCTCGCGTACCTGCTCCTCCAACGAAGCCGCCAAATTGCGCAATGCCCGGTGCGAGGCGTTCAACGTCTCCAACAAAGTGCGAAAAGCAACCGCCAGATTGCCTACCTCATCCGTACCCGAAACATCAATCACCACACTCTCTTCACCCGCCGCAATCCGGTGAATCGTCTGGGTCAAACGCCGAATCGGCAAGGTCAATTGACGCGTCGCCAATACAATCAAGACACCCAGCAACAGGGCAATCATTAAGGATACCTTCAAAATATCCTGCCAATATTGCTGAATCCCCTGTACCATGGCCGTGTTGGGCGCAAAAGCAATCATCAGAAAATGGCGACTCGGCGTCTCCGGGTCAAAATAGATCCGCTGGAACACCACATGGATCCCCTGGTTGGCCAACACCGCCTGCTCCGGCGCATCCACATAGATGGACATCTGATGACGCATGCGCGGGACATGCTGCCCCCCATTCCATACCTGCGGCACGTCGGCAAAATGGTGCTGCACCTTGTCCGGCGTCACAGAACCCTTCCGCCCAGCCTGCAACGCAGTCTTCTGCAATAGTTGACGCGCCTTGTCCGGAAAATGCAAAATATTGCCCGCCCCATCGGCAACCAAAAACTGCACCTCCTCGTTACCCTTGCGAAACAACGTGCGGGCAATCTGACGGAAATTTTCCCGAATCACCAACACCCCAACCCGATCATCCTCGTTGGCAAAAAGCGGTACCGCCATCTGTAACATCGGATCCGCCGGCGGCGCATCCGTCTGCGCACCAGGAGCAGGAAACTGCTCCATCAACGTAAAACGATTGGGATTGAGCCGCATGGCCTTCTGAAACAAAGGCTGCTCCCGCTCCTGGCGCAAACTCTCCTCTGCCGCCCGAACCAACAAACCATGTCCACGCCGCTCAATCCGAATCAGCTCCCGCCCCTCCGGTTGATTGCCAATCACGCCAATCTCCACGAACGTGGCCTGGTGATCCATCATGACCATCAAATCATTGGCAACCGTATTGAGAATCGTCTCCGCCCGCTGCCCCGTCTGCGCCCCCCAACCACCAATAGACGCCTCGGCCAGACCCATGACCGAACTGGAATCCGCCAACATGAACAGGGCATTGCGCAATTCATGCACATGATGCACATACTGGTTGGACTTGCGCCGCAACTCGTTGGAAATTTCCGAGAACGATTGTTCGCGCAGCAACTTTTCCACACTGGAAAATGTCACATAACCTACCAGAATCACGCCTGACATGGTAAAGATCAGAGTCAACAGGGCAATCTTGGCAGGCAGTTTCAAAAGTGGTTTAATCATCGCTCGTCAAGGATCATGTGTAACCTGTGGGAAGCCTGACACAATACACAACTGTAACTCATCTTGACAGCGTTTTTCATCATCCAGCGCATTTTTGAGGAAGTCTGAATCATGGCATTGATCGGAATGCGGGAGGTCTCCATCCGCTTTGGTGGGCCAACCGTGCTTGAACAGGTCACTTTTGCTATCGAGGCTGGCGAAAGGGTCTGTCTGGTCGGTCGCAACGGCAGTGGCAAAACCACGTTGATGAAGCTGCTGGCTGGGGAATTGTCACCGGACAGTGGCGAGATCACCCGGCAAAAGGGGCTGCGCGTTGCCCGTCTGGAGCAGGAAATTCCCGATCATCTGAACGGCACCGTTCTGGAGGTGGTCACCGATGGTTTGGGCAAGCTGCGCCCTGCCCTCACCACCTATCACCATGCCAGCCAAGCGCTGGCCCAGGCCAACGATCCAGACGCCTTGCGTGCGCTGACCGAGGCCCAAGAGTTGTTGGATCATCTGGATGGCTGGGCCGTGCAACAGCGGGTCATGGAGCTGCTCTCGCTGCTCGCCCTGCCGGTGGAAACACCCTTTACCACCCTGTCCGGCGGTCTGAAACGGCGGGTGTTGCTGGCGCGCGCCTTGATCACCGAACCGGATCTGCTGCTGCTGGACGAACCGACCAACCATCTGGATCTGGAGGCCATCCAATGGTTGGAAGAGTTTTTTCGTGGTGATGGCAGCACCCGTACCTTTCGCGGCACGCTTTTTTTCGTCACCCATGATCGGCAATTCTTGAACCGTTTGGCCAGTCGGATCCTGGAGTTGGACCGGGGACGGTTAAGCGATTGGCCCGGCGACTATGCCACCTACCGCCGTCGCAAGGAGGCCGACCTGGAGGCGGAACTGCAGCAACAGGCGCTGTTCGACAAAAAGCTGGCCCAGGAAGAGAGTTGGATCCGCCAGGGCATCCAGGCCCGGCGCACCCGCAACGAGGGCCGTGTACGGGCACTGGAACGACTACGCCGCGAACGCCGACAACGGCGCGAACAGACCGGAGTGGCCCGCTTGCAACTGGAATCCGGCGAACTCTCCGGCAAAATCGTCGTTGAAGCCAAACAGATCTCCTATCACTACGCAGACGTTCCCATCGTCCGCAACCTGAGTACCACCATCCAACGGGGTGACAAAATCGGCATCATCGGTCCCAATGGCGTGGGCAAGACCACCCTGTTGCGCCTGCTGCTGGGAGAACTGGCCCCCGACCAGGGCAGCGTCCGCCTGGGCACCCGCCTGGAAGTGGCCTATTTTGATCAACTGCGCAGCCGTCTGGACGAAAACAAGACGGTGATCGACGCCGTTGCCGACGGGCAACAGGAGGTTCTCTTCCACGGCAGAAGGCGCCACATCATGGGCTATTTACAGGATTTTCTCTTCAGCCCGGAACGGGCCCGCTCGCCGGTCTCTGTGCTCTCTGGCGGCGAACGCAACCGCCTGCTGCTGGCCCGCCTTTTTTTGCGCCCCTCCAATGTGCTGGTCATGGATGAGCCCACCAACGATCTGGATGTGGAAACCCTGGAGTTGCTGGAATCCCTTTTGGTCGATTATCCAGGCACCGTGCTGTTGGTCAGCCATGATCGCACCTTTCTCAACCATGTGGTCACCGCTACCCTGGTCTTTGCCGGGGAGGGGATGGTCAGCGAATTTGTCGGCGGTTATGATGATTGGCTGGCACAACGCCCCCCCCCAGTCCTGCCTGCTGCGCCCAGCGAAACGGCCAACGCCAACAAAAACAAGGCAGAGGTTAAACCCCGTGAACGGGAGCGCAAACGTCGTTTAAGCTTCAAGGAGCAGCAGGAGCTTACCGCCCTGCCCCGCCGTATCGAAGAGATGGAAAACGAGCAACAACAGTTGCACCAGCAAGTGGCGGATCCCGCTTTTTACCGCCGGGGCAGTGCGGAGGTCGTGGCCAGCACAGCCCGCCTGTCATGGCTGGAACAGTCCCTGGCAGAGGCGTATGATCGCTGGCAAACCTTAGAGGCACTGACCGAGGAGCAGGGATAGAAATGGATACCGCCGAGGCCCACAACGAACAGACGCCCTACCAATATCTCACCCCGGATACCATCCTGAACGCGGTGGAACAGGCTGGTTTCCGCTGCAATGGCACCCTGTTGGCTCTCAACAGTTATGAAAACCGCGTCTACCAAATCGGCCTGGAAGAGGCCCCCCCACTGGTGGCCAAATTTTATCGGAGTGGGCGCTGGTCAGACGCCGCCATCCGCGAAGAGCACCAATTTTGTCTGGCTCTGCACGCACAAGAGTTGCCTGTCATCGCTCCTTTGTGCGACCGCCAAGGGGAAACTCTGTTTGCGCACCAGGGGTATCGTTTTGCCCTCTACCCGCGCCAGGGCGGACGCCCCCCCGAACTGGATAATCGAGACCATCTGGAACAATTGGGCCGCCTGCTGGGCCGCCTGCACGCCATCGGCGCGCTGCGTCCCTATCGCCAACGTCTGACCCTGTCGGTTGCCACCTGGGGCGAACCTTCCGTGCAACATGTCTTGGCCAGCGGACTGCTGCCCGCCGGCATGCAAAGGAGCTATCAAGAGATCACCAGACAGCTCTTGACCGTTTTGCAAGAGTGCTTTCAGGAAGCAGGCGCCTGCCAACGGATACGCCTGCACGGCGACTGCCACAGCGGCAACCTGCTCTGGAGCAGTACCGGTCCCGTGCTGGTCGATTTTGATGACTCCTGCCAAGCCCCGGCCATTCAGGATCTTTGGATGTGTCTGTCCGGTGATCGGCACGAACAAGCCAATCAAATGGCCTACCTCTTGCGTGGTTATCACACATTCTACACCTTTAACCGACGGGAATTGCAGCTCATTGAGCCACTGCGGACCCTGCGCATGGTCCACCATGCCGCCTGGATCGCCCGCCGTTGGCATGATCCGGCCTTCCCCATCGCCTTTCCCTGGTTCAACGCTCCCCGTTATTGGGAAGAGCACCTGCATGGCTTGCAGGAACAACTCCATCTGTTACAGACAGAACGGGAGCCTCTGGAACCGGATTGGCTTGGTTAAACGTGCGCATGTCTTGGAGAAAAATTGACATTTGGCATATTATTTGCTAACTCGTGGAGTTTAATGATAATTTCCTGGAGGGGGAACGGGCAATGCATCCTGCACAGAGTTTCAACAACCTGAAAATCGGCTACAAGATTGCTTTTGGTTTTGGCATCGTTGGTATTCTTTTTTTGGGAGTGGTCATTCTCTACCAAAACACGTTGGCGCAGACGCTGCGCATTTTTCAGACGGATATTCTTGAGCAGGCAGAGGTGGAAAAGAGCCGTGCCATGCAGATCAACACACTGCTTTTGGAGGCGCGACGCAACGAGAAGGATTTTTTCCTGCGCAAAGAGGGCAAATATCTTGACGGGGTACGCACGCAGATCCAGACCTTGCAGAAACAGGCAGATGAGATGTTGCGGAGTGCTTTGGCCAACCAGGATGCGTCAAGCGCCAAAATGGATGAGGAGATCAAGCGGTTATCCGGCGAATATCTGACGGCCTTTCTTCAGGTTGGGCAGGCTGAAACGGAAAAGGGGATGGATCCGCAATCTGGTTTGCAGGGTATTTTTCGGCAGAATGCCCATGCGTTGGAGCAGCGGATCAAGGAGTTTGACAGTGAAGAGGTTTATCTGGAGCTGCTGCAACTGCGCCGTGTAGAGAAGGATTATCTGCTGCGCAAGGATCTCAAGTATGTCATGGATCTGGAAAAGCGGGTACAGCAACTGCTGCAGGGCATTGAGCGTTCCACCCTTTCTGGCGGCGTCAAAGGACAACTGGCCAAGAATGTTGAGCAATACTGGTCAGAGTTCAAGCATTTCCTGCAACAGAGCGCGGACAAGGGGGGCTCTTCTGACGCTTTCCGCGAGACGGCGCACCAGATTGAGGCGCAGGTGGAGAATCTGTATGTTCCCGGACTGGCGCAAGCCTATTTGGAGATTCGCAAGGATGAAAAGGACTATTTGCTGCGGGGTGATGAAAAATATGTTGCCGGGGTTGGCAAGCGGGTTGCGAAATTGCAGCAGATGATTCAGGCGGCTGGCATTGCGGCGGGGGAAAAGCAGGCGCTCACAGAGACAGCCAAGCGTTATCATGAGGCTTTCCTTGCCCTGGTTGCCAAGGATCAGGAGATCAACACCCATGGTGTCAAAATGCGGGCGGCCGCCCATGCCATTACGCCCATTGTGGCGGATCTGGTCAAGGAGGCCAGCGAGGACATGGCCAGCACGGCCGGTGCTGCGGCCACCTCTTCGCAGCAGCAGGCGCGTTTTGCCTTGATTGTGAGTGCGATCATTTTGCTTTTGGGGGCTCTGTTGGCCTGGACCATTGGCAAGGGGATTGTGGATCCGATCCAGGCTTTGCGCACTATTTTGCAGGCTTTTGCGGAGGGGGATCTGACCATTCGCAGTCGGATCAAGCAGAAGGATGAGATTGGGGCCATGGCGGAGGCATTGGATCAGAGTGCCAACCGTCTGCGTGAGGTGATTGAGCAGATCAAGCAATCTTCGGTAGAGGTAGCGCATGGTGGGCAGCAGCTTTCCGATGCGGCGCAGAGTTTTGCCCAGAATTCTGCCGAGCAGGCGGCGGCCATTGAGGAGACCTCTTCATCCATGGATCTCATGGCGCACAGCATTCAGCAGAACAATCAGCATGCGGTTACCACGGCGCAAATTTCGCAGCATGCGGCGCAGAATGCGGTAGCCACGGGTCAATCGGTTGCGCAGGCGGTGGGGGCGATGCGTGAAATTGCCCAAAAGATTTCGGTCATTGAGGAAATTTCCCGGCAAACCAATTTATTGGCTCTTAATGCGGCCATTGAGGCGGCCAGGGCTGGGGAGCATGGCAAGGGGTTTGCGGTGGTAGCGGCGGAGGTACGCAAGTTGGCGGAGCGCAGCCAGCATGCGGCTGGTGAAATTGGCATGCTTTCCAGTTCCAGCATGCAGGTAGCGGAGCAGGCGGGTAGCATGTTGGCCAAGTTGGTGCCGGAGATTCAGAAAACGGCGGAGTTGATCCAGGGAATTGCCTCGGCCAGTCGGGAGCAGGATCAGAGTGCCACGCAGATCAACGGTTCCATGCAGCAGATGGATCAATCCATTCAGCGCAATGCGGGTACTTCCGAGGAGATGGCGGCCACGTCAGAGCAGCTTTCTGCGCAAGCAGATGCTTTGCAGGATGCCATTGCCTTTTTCAAGACGGGTTCTGAGGGTGTCACCGAGCGTGTTGTCAAGCCTGTGCGTGCGGCACACAAGGCGTTGCTGCCCCAGTCCCAGCCCAAGAACTCTGTCATGCTGCTGCCCTATAGGGCATGATTGTGATTGTTTTTCACTATTGCGGGTCCAGGGGGGTCACCCCCCTGGCGGGGTGCAGGGGCGGAGCCTTTGCTGGTATGGCGCGCTTTTACCGAAAGATTTGGGCTTGCCCAAATCTGCGCAGCGCGCCCAAATCTGTGCCCCGCAGGGGCACTCTTTGGGAGGGCGGAGCCCGACTTTTAACCTTGAGGTATTGAGTCGGCTACGGGGAAAACGGGAAAACCGCAAATTTTTATATGCACATATTGCCCAGAGTCAGAAGTAAAAGCGGCTTCGGTTGGTCAATCTCTTAAACTTCGGATTGGGCGTGCAGGCCAACAATCTCTTGATAATTTTGCAATAGGTAGCCTGATCGGTAGCGCGATTGGTCAACGCCGCCAGGATCTTGACCATGGTATCCCCCCTCTTGCTCGGATCCTCATAGGGATGCTCATGCAACAACCGGGAAATATTGGTCAAATACGAAACCATCCCCCCCTGCAAACTGTAAAAACGGTATTTGCGCGACAAACGACTGACCAGAAAATGGCTGGACTCCCCCTTGCTGCAGAAGAGCAACATGGGACGCTTGGCCAGTTGCGCGGCAAAACGTTGTTCAAACTTTTCCGGTTGCTCCTCAATCTCCAACACATACACCGGAATTGAACCAGGGATGGCCGGATCACTCTCCGGCACACCCCGCACGTCCACCACAATCGGCACAGCAGGGTCAGCCAAAAACGCTTCCAAACGCATCCACCCACCGGCATCACCGAGCGTCATCGCTCATCTCTCCTTCTTAAAACCACTCAAAACCGACACCCACAAAAAAACCTCTAAAACTTTTCAAACTCACTATCATC
Source organism: Magnetococcales bacterium (assembly GCA_002753095.1). Classification (GTDB taxonomy): domain Bacteria; phylum Pseudomonadota; class Magnetococcia; order Magnetococcales; family Magnetaquicoccaceae; genus Magnetaquicoccus. Next base: position 9,736 of record PDZU01000007.1, on the reverse strand, counting down.
GGATGAACCCATGTTCAACACAGCACCCTTCGCGGCAGGGCCTTTCTTTGCACCAGCCATTACCACCGCATTCCGCTTGGCAGACGGCACAGCCAAAGCCTTGCTGGCCGACCGCGACCGACTCACCGCCGGAGCAGCACGATGCCCCTCATCCCCTAATTTAAAGAAGGCCACACTCTGGGCCATCATGCCCGCCTGGGCACTCAACTCCTCGGAAGTGGCCGCCAACTCCTCGGAAGCCGCCGCATTGCGCTGCACCACCGTATCCAACTGTTGAATCGACTGCCCAATCTCGGCAATACCCTCCCGCTGCTGCCGACTGCAGTCGGCAATACCACGGATCCGTTCCGCCGTATCCTTGATGTCAGGCACCAGTTTGCTAATGATACTACCCGCCTGCTCGGAAATGCTGACACTGGAAGCGGAAAGCTGGCTGATCTCTCCCGCCGCCAACTGACTGCGCTCGGCCAGCTTTCTGACCTCCGCCGCCACCACAGCAAACCCCTTGCCGTGCTCCCCAGCCCTGGCCGCTTCAATGGCCGCATTCAACGCCAACAGATTGGTCTGACGGGCGATCTCCTCGATGATGCTGATCTTGGAAGCAATCTCCTTCATGGCCCGTACCGCCTGATCCACCGCCTCCCCACCCTTGGCCGCATCCTGGGAAGCCTTCAAGGCAATGGTCTGCGTGGAGTTGGAACTGTCAGTGTTCAACTGGCAACTGTTGGTCATCGAATCCATGGCCACAGAAGTAGTCTCCACAGAAGCCGCCTGCTCCGTCGCCCCCTGGGACAAGTTCTGTGCCGAATCAGAAATGGCATTGCTGCCGATGGATACCTGTTGCGCCGCCGTGCTGATCTCACCAATCACCTCACGCAAACGACCCACCATACCATTCAAAGCACCCACCAATTGCCCCACCTCATCCTTGCTGTTCAAGGCAATGGTCCGACGCAAATCTCCCTCAGACAAATCCCTGGCCAACAACAACCCTTCATTCAACGGTCGGGTAATCGATTGGGTAATCGCATAGGCCAACAACATGCCCAGCAAGACCGCTCCCACAATCAAACCGATCATCAAAGAGCGACTATGCTCATACAGCGCCGTATTGTCGTCCGAGGTTTTTTTGGCGACACCCTCCTTGAACGACGCCGCGTCATGCAACACTTTATCCATTGCCCGCAATTTATCACGTGCCTTACTGGCCGATAATGCAATAGCCTTCTCGGTTTCTCCCTTGAGCGCCAATTGTACAACCTCCTGCTGCACAGCCTGCCAATCAACATAGGCTGCTTCGATCTGGCCAATCAGAGCTTTACCACGTTCCGTATAAAATGTTTTTTTTGGCCATATTTAAATGACTTTGTAGATGGGCGTGTCCCTCCCCATTTCTTTTCGCATACGACTGGCGCTGCTCATCCGAATTGGTAAGCAACGCATTCAACTGCACACGAACTATCTCCAATACGTCAATATTGACCTCTTTGATCATACTGACGCCTTGCAACTCCATTTCGTACAATTTGGTGTCCGCGTCATCGAGGGCACCCATATTGGTAATACCCACCCAACCAACAACAACCATCAAGAACAACAGCAGCGCAAAGGCAGAAAATAACCGCGCCCCTACCTTTAAATCCTTGATCCAAGCCATACCCACCTCACACAATCCTGGTAAAATGTCCACCACCCAACCGGTTATCGAGATCTCACAGCGCCACAATCCGCCTCCCGGCCCCCCAATGATGCGCCTTCCTGATCCAAAATCGATTCGTCATCCAACGAAATACCAGAATACCAGGATCGACCTGTAAACTCATCCAAACATCACCACAGTAGTGTAACTGCCTGTATCAATATTGACAAGAAAGGATACAATGTATACATCATTTCCTGACACAAAAAATTCTGATTGGCATATAAATAATTTCATATTTATTGACCACAAAAGCGTGCCCCAGAGGACAGCTTGATTTAATCCACCGTTGATAAATGCATGGCAGCGGCCAACAGTTGCCGGGTATAGGGATGTTGCGGCTGTTCAAAGATGGTCTGGGTTGGACCTTGCTCCACAATGCGTCCATGCCACATGACCAACACCTCATGGGACATGGCGCGAATCACCCGCAAATCGTGGGAAATAAAAATAAAGGATAAACCATGCCGCTCCTGCAGCCCACGCAGCAGGGTCAATATCTGGGCCTGTACCGACAGATCCAGTGCTGAAGTGGGTTCATCCAACACCAGCAGTTCTGGCTGCAGAATCATGGCGCGGGCAATGGCAATGCGTTGCCGTTGCCCGCCGGAAAATTGATGCGGATAGCGATCCAGATATTCTGCTGGCAGACCTACCTCGGCCAGCATGGCCGCTGCCCGTTGCCGCCGTCCCTCTTCGCTCTGTTCCAGACCGTGAATCCACAACCCTTCCGCCAAAATCTGCCCCACGGTCATGCGCGGCGAAAGCGACGAGTAGGGATCCTGAAACACCACCTGAATGCGACGGCGCAACGCACGCATCTCTTGCCGCGCAACCTTCTGCAACGCCATACCCGCGAAACGAATCGTACCCTGGCTGCTGTTGAGCTGCAAAATCGCCTCCCCCAGGGTGGTTTTGCCGCTCCCCGACTCCCCGACCACCCCCACGGTTTCGCCGCGCCGCAGGACAAAGTCTACCCCATCCACCGCCTTGACATGGCCAACCGTGCGTTTCAGAAACCCGCTCTTGATGGGAAAATGGCAACGCAACTGCTCGACCTGCAACAGGGGTTGTGCCGCAACAGGGCGGACCGGAGCCTGACGACTGGGCAGACTGCCCAATAACTGCTGCGTGTAGGGGTGCTGTGGTTGGGCAAACAGCTGCGCCGTCGCTGCGCTTTCACACATCTCCCCCTGGCGCATGACATAGACCCGATCCGCACTCTTTTGCACCATGGGCAGATCGTGGGTGATCAACAACATGGCCATACCCAACTCCCGCTGCAGGCGGGCCAACAACTGCAGAATTTGCGCCTGAATGGTCACATCCAGAGCGGTGGTCGGTTCATCAGCGATCAGCAGGGCAGGACGCCGCGCCAGAGCCATGGCGATCATCACCCGTTGCCGCTGCCCCCCGGATAGCTGGTGTGGATAACAGGCCAGCTTTTGCTCTGGATCGGTAATGCCGGTCATGGTCAGCAGCTCCAGGGAGCGTTGACGCAAACGCTCCTTATCCGGCTGCGCCCCCTCTTCTGGTGCAAACGCTTCCGCCAACTGGCGCAAGATCGTCTGCACCGGATTCATGGCGGTCATCGGCTCCTGAAAGATCATGGCAATCTGCTCGCCGCGCAAGCGGCGCAACGCCTCCGGGCGCAGGTCGCGAATCTCCTCCCCGCGCAAACGGATGGCATCGGCCTGCACCGTGGCGTTGTCGGGCAACAGTCGCAACAGCGCAAGAGCGGCGACACTCTTGCCACTGCCCGACTCACCCACCAGGGCCACCGTTTCACCGGGCTGAATGGTCAAGGAGATCCCCCGCACCGCCGCCACCAAGCCTGCCTCGGTGCGAAAGTGTACCCGCAAATTCTCCACCTGCAACAACGCGCTGCTCATTCAACTCTCCTTGCGCGGATCCATGGCATCGCGCAACGCCTCGCCAATAAAATTCAACAACAGCATCATGACCACCAACACCAGAAAGGTGGACAAGGAGATCCACCATGCCTCCATGTTGGCCTTGCCCTGCTGCAACAGTTCACCCAGACTGGGAGTCGAGGGGGGCACGCCCAAACCCAAAAAATCCAGACTGGTCAAGGCCAGGATGGTGCCGGAGATGCGAAAAGGTAAAAAAGTGATCACTGGGGTCATGGCGTTGGGCAAAAGATGGCGAAACATGATGGTACGATCGGCAGCCCCCATGGCCCGTGCTGCCTTGACATAGGCCATGTTGCGCGCCCGCAAAAACTCTGCCCGCACATAATCGGCCAACCCCATCCAACCAAACAGCGAGAGCAATAAAATCAGCAGCAACAGGCTGGGGTTGAAAAGACTGGCAAAAATAATCAACAGATAGAGTTCGGGCATGGAACCCCAGATTTCGATCAGCCGTTGCAGCAGCAGATCGGTCGCACCCCCAAAATAGCCCTGCACCGCTCCGGCAACAATGCCAATCAGGGTGCCGATCAGGGTGAGAGTCAAAGCAAACAGCACCGACAGGCGAAAGCCGTACAGCAGGCGTGCCAAAATATCCCGCGCCCGGTCATCGGTCCCCAACCAATGGCGGGCATCCGGCGGGGCCGGGGCGGGATGTTGCAGTTGTCCATCAATGGTATCAAAACGGTAGGGAATGGGCGGAAACCAGAGCCAATTGGGGCTCTGTTGCAAACGGTCCAGGATATAGGGATCGCGATAGTCGGCCTCGGTGGCAAAATCGCCACCGAAGGTGGTCTCTGGATAGGTTTTCCACAGCGGAAAATAGAAGGAACCCTGGTAAGAGATCAGCAAAGGCTTGTCGTTGGCCAACAGCTCCGCCCCCAGGGAGATCAACAGCAAGAGGGAGAAGATCCACAAAGAATAATAGCCACGACGGTGGGCTTTGAAGCGCAACCAGCGCCGACGTACCAGCGGTGAAGGGGTCCAGAGTGGCATGGTCATCAACGATCCAGAAAAGAGGATGCGGCAAAGGAGAGAGTGTGCCGCCTGTCTGGATAGGGGGCAAGCCTCTTTGTAAGGCGCCGCATGATCAGCGCTGCAGCAGGGTGCGATAGAGTTGCAACAGACGACTGCTCATGGCCTCCAGCGTCAACGGCAACACGGTTTGTCGGGCGGCCATCCCCATGCGCTGCCGCTCTGCCCCATCCTGTAATACACGAATATTTGCCAGCAACCGCTCCAGGTCCAAAGAGTCCCCCAGCAGACCGTTTTCACCATGCCGAATCAAATCGCAGGCCCCGCATTGATGGCTGGTCACCAGCGGCAAAGCGGCGGCCATCCCTTCCAAGGCCACATTGGGGAACGGATCATAACGGGTGGGCAAGAGCAGAATGTCGGCAGCACCATAAAAGGCTTCCACATTGCGCTGACCACCAGTCAAACGCAACCGTTCCGCCACCCCCAGACGCTCCGCTTGCCGTTGCATGGCCGACAACGCCCGATCCTGTCCGACCACCAGCAAGCTGAATTGCTGCGGCAGGCGGGCCAACGCCTGCAGGGCAATGGGTACCCCCTTGCGCTCAAAACCGGAACCCACCAGCAACAACACAATCTGCTTTTCGGCGATGGACCATTGCTGGCGCACCTCCTGACGCCAGCGCTGTGCCAACTGCGGATGGAAACGCTCGGCATCCACGCCGCTATAGATGACATGCAATTTTTCTGGCGCCACGGCAAAACAGTCCTGAATCTCCCGTTGCACCATGCGCGAGTTGCAGATGACGGCGCGCAGCTGCGGACTATGCATCATCTGCCGTTCCATGGCCAACAACTGACGATGGTAGGGACTAAGCGCCGTGGCCAGGCGTCCAAACCAGCCATCCGTGCGCCCCCGTTCCCGCAACCAGACCTGATGCACCCCATCCCCGGCCCGGTAGAGATCGCAGCCGGGCAGACGTTCATGGGATTGCACCAGATCAAAGCGCTGTTCCTGCAGACGGCGCTGCACACAACGGGCAAACGTGCGGTCGCGCCACCAGCGCCCGATATGCCACCTGTCGCAGGGCAACATCTGCCAACCGGATAAATCGCCAGACCAGCGCCGGGCAATCAGGGTGATCTGCAAGCCCCGCTCCTGCTGCAAAGCCGCCATGGCCCGTTCCAGAAAGCGTTCTGCACCCCCGAACGGGGTGTAACGCTGGCGCACCAGGGCCAGAGAAATGGGGGAATTGGTGTGAGTCATTGCACTGGTGGACAACTTGCTATAACGTGTCGAAGAGATAATGGCTGGATAGTGCATGGATCAAGGACCGCTGTCAATGTGGCCTGCGCCTACGCCCTTCTGTTCTGTGTTACAAGAATGTGCCCGATCAAACGATGACTCTTTCCTCGCCTCAACCGTTGCGTATTGCCCATACCGAATCCTCTCTGGGTTGGGGAGGACAGGAGTTGCGCACCCTGACCGAAGCCCAGGGCATGATCCAGCGTGGCCATCAAGTGACCCTGTTGACCCCTCGGACCGCACAGATTTTTGCCGCCGCCCAGCAGCGCCATCTGCCGACCGCAGCGCTTTCCATTGCGCGCAAAACCTTGCCCGGCTTCTGGCAATTGCGCCAATGGTTGCACAGCAACCCTGTAGACTGTTTGATCACCCACAGTTCTGTGGACAGTTGGCTGTCTGCGCTGGCCTGTCAGACACTGGCCAACCCGCCTGTGCGGATCCGTCTGCGCCATATTTCGGCAGCCGTGCCGCGCAATCTGGCCAGTCGTTGGCTGTATACACACGGTTGCCACCATATCGTTACCACCGGCGCGGCGCTGCGCCAACAATTGATACGCGATAACGGTTTTGCCGCCGAACGAATTACCTCCATTCCCACCGGCATTGATCTGCAGCGTTTTCAGCCTGGTCCGCGCTTGGCCATGCGGCAAGCGTTGGGCTTGCCTGTCACACCTTTCTTGCTGGGTATCGTGGCTACCATGCGCTCCTGGAAGGGGCATGATTATCTGCTGGAGGCTCTGTCCCAACTCAACCGAGACGATGTGCATCTGGTGATGGTGGGAGACGGTCCCATGGCCAACCATCTGCGTCAGAAGGTGGCCCAACTCAACCTGGGCCATCAGGTCAGCATGCCCGGTAATCAGGAAAACGTGGTTCCCTGGATGCAAGCCTGCGACCTTTTCGTGCTGCCCTCCTATGCCAACGAGGGGGTACCGCAAGCCCTGATGCAGGCCATGGCCTGTGGCATTCCGGTCATCTCCACCCCAGTTGGCAGCATTGCCGAAATCATCCAGCACAACCAGAGCGGCCTGTTGGTCCCCCCCAAAGAGAGCGCGGCCCTTGCGCAGGCCATCGGTACGTTGTTGGAACAGGAGGCGTTACGCCATACCCTGGGTCGCAACGGACTGCAACACGCGCAAAAATATTTTTCGCTCACCATTATGCTGGAGCGCATGGAAGAGATTATCCGTCAAACCCTGAGCCGCTATCGCCCCCACGACAGAGCAACTGCAAGGTGAATTAGCAGTCTACGCATTTTTTAGCGGTATCACACGGTTTGCCACATGAGCGCATCTCAATTGATCGTCCTCTCAGGGGCGACGTAACGCCAACAGCTTGGCATATTTCAAGAAACTATTCCCACAGCCGATCAAAATATGCACCAGACCGGGCACGCCATCCAGGAACCCCATTTTAAGAAAATAAAATTTAATAAAACGCGCCAGTGGACTGAACAACAAATGGCCAAAATGAACCTGTTTGTCACATTCCAACATCCGTTGCGCCTGCACGGTCGTGTAACTGTTCTGCTTGACAAGATAGTCGTGCAAAGAAAGAGCCGACTCATGCAAGAGATCCGCACCAAGCGTGCCAATCTCACCACGAAATTCAACCCGCTCATGCACGGCATCCGAACTCCAACAACCATGCTGACGGTGAAAAAATCGTACCACCCAATCGGGATAACCCTCACCATGCCGCAACCAACGTCCCATGAAACGGTTACAACGGGGCATGCGATAGGCAAAATAAGGTGGCGCACCCAATCGCAAAACCTCTTGAATCTGCTGCTGCAACTGCGGCGAAAGCCGCTCATCCGCATCCAGACAGAGCACCCAGTCATGGCGGGCTTGCCGAATGGCCCACTCCTTTTGTGGACCGTAACCACACCAGGCATGATAAAGCACACGCGCCCCAGCCGATTCCGCAAGGGCACAGGTATGGTCCTGGCTGCCGGAATCCACCAGCAAAATTTCGTCCGCGAAGGCAAGACTGGCCAGACATTCCGGCAGCAAAGCAGCGGCGTTACAGGTAATGATGACGGCAGAAAGCGCTTCAGCCATCGCCATGATCCAAAGCGCGCAACGCCGCCCAAACCTGCTCCGGGGCAAGCGCACGCAGACAGGGGGCGGGATGGTCGAAGGGACAAAGCCGGGCAAAACAGGGCAAACGGTCACAACGGCCCTGCAACAATGTTTGCCGCTGTCCCACACTGCCGGTCCGTTGCGGGTCGGTGGGACCATACAGGCCAACCACCGGCGTGCCGACTGCCGCAGCCAGATGGCCAGGACCGGTATCAACAGCAACCACCCCCTTGGCGGCAGACAACCAGAGAGCCAGTTGATGCAAAGAGGCTTTGGGGGCCACAGTCACCCGGTCGGGGGCCACGGCAGCAATCCGTTTGGCCCGTGCCAGTTCATCAATGTTACCCCAGGGCAGGAGAATTCGACCGTGCGCAGCCGCCATCTCCGCCAGGGTCAACCAATGCGCGTCCGGCCAATGCTTGCTCTTCCAGGTGGTGTTCGGCAAAAATACCCAGTCAAAAGAAGCCTCCGCCGCAAAACGGCGCTGCAAACCATAATCGGCTGGGGTGCGTGGCAGAGGGTAGCCAAAAATGGCCGCAAACAGAATACGTAAACGGGTGACAGCATGCAGTTGCCGATCCACCACCTGCGACTCTTGATAAAAAAGCGCCGCCAAAGGTTCACGCACCGAACGATAGTGAAAACCATGCCGGCGACCACGGGCTACAGAGGAAAGGAGAGCACTCTTCAAAAGACCCTGGGCATCAATGATCCCAGCATAAGCGTGCCGACGCAACATACTCCACATGCGTTGCGGTTCCCCTTGCCACACAGAGAGCCAAGGCGCCTTGCGCCACCGGCGCAAAGCCACCGGTATGACCTGTTCGACACTCGGATGCCAAGCCGGAATTTCCGCGAAAGCCTCCTCGACCACCCAGTCAAAACGCACATTGGGGCGATAGCGGCGGACATCACTCAAGGCCGGCAGCAGATGCAGCACATCGCCCAAAGAAGAGGTCTTGATGATCAGATATTTTTGCATCTCGTCGCCTTCAAGAGTGCAACAACTGCAACAAACGTGCAGCAGGGGTGAGAGGGGGCGCACAACGGGCCTGAGCCAGTTGTTCTGGAGGGGTGTCCGCCCGCCAGAGCGTACCATCCGGGCGGGAACGCCAACGGGCATGCAGCCAGTTGTACTGTTCGGCATGCGCCTCGATCCAGGGCTCAAAACTCTGATTGATCCGGGTTGTCAAGGCAATGTCCGTTTCATCGGCCTGCGGGACGAGCAGCGGTGCCGTCAACAGACGAAAATGACCGACGCCCGCTGCGCGCAGACAGACGATCGGCAACAAAGGAACCTGCCAACGCAACGCAAACCGGGCCGGACCCGCCGGGCAAAGAGCCGGAATACCCAAAAACGGGGCAGCCAAACCATCGCGCCGCTGGTTGATGTCAGTCATCAATACCAGAATCTCTTTTTTTTGCAAAGCGCGCACAATTTTAAGCGGTTCATCGCGACGGATCCAATGGACGCCATAATGGGCCCGCGCCGCCATGAAAAGCTGCTCGCTCAAAGGGTTGTTGGCGTGGCGGTAAATGACATGCACGGGATGGCCCAGCGAAGCCGCCCATTTCAAACCTATCTCCCAGGAGCCGAGATGGACGCCGCAAATGATCAGGCCACGCCCCAGTTGTAGGCCGCTCTGGATCCCGCTGTCTGCCTCACCCTGTCCCTCGATCTGATAAGGATCCGGGCGCAGACCATCCAGATGGCTGGTTTGGACGCCTGGCCACGGCGCTT
>PDZU01000166.1 GCA_002753095.1 Magnetococcales bacterium | reverse complement strand
CCAGCAACTGCTCTGCCTCCAGAATCAGGATCATGCGCTTTTTGGCCTCCAGATTGGCCACCCGACCCATGATACGCTTTTGATCCGAGGAGAGATCCGGTGCCTCCTCGATGATCCGGTTGGAAAGTTTCAGTACCTCGGCCACCGAATCGACAATAAAACCGGTTTGAATCCCGGCCAGCGTAAACACCACAATCCGTTGCCGGTCATTACGCTCCATGGGGTGCAGGTTGAGACGACGGCGCAAATCCACCACCGGCAACACCGCCCCGCGCAAGTTCAACATCCCTTCGATGAAGGTCGGCGTTTTGGGCACCGCCGTCAACTGCTCCGGCACGCGGATAATCTCCTGCACCGATTCAATCTGTACCCCATACTCCTCTTCAAGCAGACGGAAGACCACCAGTTGCACATCCTCCTCCTGACGATGGCCCGTCTCCGCAACGGAGACAGCGCTCTCCCCCTCGGCGGCACTGCCCTGCTGCACACTCAGCGCCTCCTTGATGGCATTGTGCTGGAACAACGACTCCACATCCAACACCGAGATCAACCGTTTGCCGTCATCCATGCGGCAGATGGCACTGACATCCTTGACCCCATTGTTGCCGGAACTGAGCAGGGCAGGCACCTCATCGGCCAACCGTTTGGAAACCCGAATCACCTCTTTGACCTGATCGGTGACGATACCCACCGAATGGCGGCGCGTACCACCACCGGACCCTTCCAGCGAAATGACCACAATGCGATTGTGCTCGGTCAGATCGGGTTGCCGGAAATGAAACATCTCCCGCAGACTGACCAACGGCAACAGACGGTTGCGCAGATTGATGATGCCCAACACGTGCGAAGCCGACTTGGGCACCTGACTGATCTCCTCCGGGACACGGACAATCTCCTCGACCCGGTCGATCGGGAAAGCATACTCCTGCTTGTTGACCACAAAGCTGACCAGTTGCATCTCGTCACTGCCGCCCGCGTCCGCATCGTCCGCCAACCCAGACCGGGAAGAGCGCATGCCCTGCCCACCGCCCGCCGTCGTCGCCTGTTTGCGGGTAGCGGCAAACTCCTGATTGACCAGACGCCGCACATCCAGCAGCATCACCATGGCGTGGCCACCCACATCCTTGACCACGCCGGTCAAGACATCCGTGTTGATCGTGGATTGAATCCCTGCAATCCCTTCCACCTTATCCTGCTCCACGGTGACCACCCGTGACACACGGTCCACCACAAAACCCACCGACGTGCCCACATCCACCACAATGACACGGGTATCTTCCGCATGTTCGGCAGCATTCATGCCGAACAGGCTGCGCAAACCCACCACAGGCAACAGCGTGCCGCGCAGGTTGGCCAACCCCTGCAGGCTGGGCGGCGACAACGGTACATGCACCATCTCCGGTACCCGGATGATCTCCTGCACCGAGGTAACCGGAAAGGCAAACACCTCATCATTCAGGAAAAAGGTAACCAACTGATTGCCCTCCCGCAGGGCGTTGTCATCCTCCCGCTTCTTGCGCCTGCCTTCCTGCCCCTCGCCCTCGGCAGCTTCCTGACTCTCCTCATACTCTTCTTGACTCGCCATCACGTTTCTCCAAGTCGTAAGCGTTGGAATTATCTTGCCCATTCAACCGGAGAAAAAGGTCAGGCCGCACTCTGCAACTCGTCCGCCGTCGAAGCGATCTCCTCGACAGCCAAAGCCAGTTGCTGCGCCCCCTGCGACTGCTCGTTGGCGGCACTGGAAGCCTCCTGGGCGGCACTGGAAGCCTCCTGGGCGGCGCTGCTGATCTGCTGGACGCCCTTCTTCAACTCTTCGCACATGGTCTCCAGCTTGATGTTGATGGAAAGAATGCTTCTGTTGCCATCCAGCACCTCCGTCATATCCTTGGCAACCTGTTCCAGCTTTTTGGCCGTTCCCTTGGCCTTTTCCACCTCGTCCAGAGAAATCTTGGAGATCTCCTGCAAGTCACGCACAACCAAACCAATCTGATCCTGGATCGCCTTGACCAGATCCTTGATCTGCTCGGCATTCTCGGTGGCATCCTGGGCCAGATTGCGAATATCCGAGGCCACTACGGCAAACCCTTTGCCATACTCGCCGGAACGGGCCGCCTCGATGGCTCCATTGACAGCCAACATGTTGGTCTGCAAGGCCACATTGGAGATGGCATCGACAATCTTGTCGATCTTGCGGCTGATCTGCTCCAGATCGCTCATCCGCACCAGATCCTTGCTGGAAGCCTCCTGGGCCGCAGAAATACCGCGAATCATGCCATCAACATCCGCCTTGTTTCTGCCCAACTGATCGGTAATCGCCTGCACCTTTTCCACCGCTGCACTGGCCCGATCCTTGGACTGCAACGCCGCATTCAAGATGCCGGTAATGGCGTTGTTGGACTCTTCGGCCAAACGGGATTGCTGCTCTGCCCCACGACTGATCTGCTCAATGGCGGTCAAAATTTGCGACGAGGCCTGATTGATCTCCTCGATGGCACTGGAAAGCTCCTCTGCCGCCGAGGCCACATTTTCGGCACTCTTGGTGATGTCGGAACTGGTTTTGAGCTCATCCGCCAACTCGTCCAACTCCTGGGCCGCCCGGTTGGATTGGGTCAACGCGGTGCTTTGCTGTTCGACCGCCTTTTGCGCTTCCTGACAGGCCGCCGACTGCTCTTCTGCCGCCGCCGCAATGTTCTCCGACCCTTTCAAAGCCACCTGGGCCGCCTTGGTCGCCGAAACCGCCCCATTGCCGATAGCCACCGCACCGTCGTAGATCACGACCATATCACGCCGAACAATTTCCAGACTGTCGGTCACCGCTTTGCCCTTGTCCGCCTCGCTGCGCGCCGCATCCGCCGCACGCTGCACCCCCTCGGTCACCAGCTTGACCTCTTCCTGAATGCGGCTGATCAATTTGGAAATTTCTGAGGCGTTGGTTTCGGCAGTCTCGGCCAGGGTGCGCACTTCATCGGCCACCACGGCAAACCCCTTGCCATGCTGCCCGGCCCGCGCCGCCTCGATGGCCGCATTCAAGGCCAACAGATTGGTCTGGTCGGCAATGCGCCCCACCGTTTTGACAATCTCCTCGATGTTTTTGGCCTGCCGCTCCATCTCGGAGACCATCTTGCTCGATTCAATCTGCCGATTGGCCCCCACACCCACATTGTTGATCATCGTCACCACTTCCACGACCGTCGCACTGATCAACTCCTGCAACTGCCGGGTCTTGTTTTGCGACCCTTCCGCCATTTCATTGGTTCTATCCAACTCCTGGCCCACCGCCTGCATCGCCTCCAGGCTGTGCTGCGTGGTGGCGCTGGCCTGTTCCGCGCCCGCCGCAATCTGTTCCATGGCCTGGGCAAGCTGCTTGGAGGCAGACAGAGCCTCAGTGACACCTCGGTTCAACTCGGTCGATGCCGCCGCCACACGCTCGGCGGCCTGCTGCTGACGCGCCACCGTGCGCGCCCTCTTGCGTTGATCATCACTGCTGCTGGCCGTGCTCCCGCTGCCAATGTGGCGGGTCAACGCCTGACGATTACTGCCCTGTTCCTGTCTGACCAGTGCCATGCCCAAATCCTCCTCCTGAGTTTATCCCCACCTTGCACCAGGCGGTAGAGCGCGAGGCAACCCCACTGTGCCAACGCTATTATCAATTGAAAGCGCGTCTGCTGGGGCTGCCCATCT
>PDZU01000165.1 GCA_002753095.1 Magnetococcales bacterium | reverse complement strand
CGTTAAAAGTCGGGCTCCGCCCTCCCAAAGAGTGCCCCTGCGGGGCACAGATTTGGGCGCGCTGCGCAGATTTACTGCGTAAATCTGCTTCGGTAAAAGCGCGCCATTACAAGCAGGGCTTCGCCCTGCACCCAGCAGGGGCGGTGACCGCCCCTGCACCCCGCAGAAGTTTTTTTAATGGATAACGGGATGTTACTCAATTAGGCGTGGCCACAGCCACAGCCGCAGGCAAGGCCACGGTAATCGTCGTCTCCCCCTCCCGACGACAATCCAACTGAATGGATCCCCCTTGCGTCTTGGCCGCCAACCAGGCCGAATACGTCCCCAAACCAATCCCGCCCTGTTTCTCAGCGGTCACATATTTCTCAAAAAAACGATCACGAATGGCCTCAGGAACAGCCCCAGGGTTACGAATAATCACCTGCTGCTGGCCTTGCACTTGCGCAACAAGCTGCACAGAGACAGTCTGGTTCTCTCCCGCAGCCTGAACGGCGTTCAACAGCAGGTTATGGAAGAGGGAGTAACAGAGCAACCGCTCGCCACACACATAAAAGGGCTGATCATGATCTGGCGGCAGGATAGTCACGTTCATCGGGGAGGTGTACCGCTCCAAATCAAGCAACACCCGCTTCAACACGCCCTGCAAATCAAACTGCTCACTCTGCAGCGGATACTGCCCGCTCTCCATTTTGTAGAGATCCAAGGAGCGGTTGATCATCTCCAACATGGTATAGCCGTTGGTTTCGATCACCTGGATCATGGTGCGCTGCTCTTCGGTCAGATTGGGATCGGAGAGCAACAGCTCCGGCAGGCCAAGAATGCCAACCAAAGGGCCTTTCAGGTCATGCCGGGCCATGTTATCCATATCCTCCCGGATATGGAGGGTGTGCAACAACTCCTGATTGCGTTGCAACAGCTCCTGCTTGACCCGATGCAACTCGACCAGATTGGCGACACGGGCCAAAATAACGGCAGGGTTGCTGGGCTTGCGGATAAAATCCATGGCTCCCAAACGCAAGCCATAGGTTTCGTCATCGAAATTTTGCTTGGCAGTCAAAAAGACCACCGGAATATCTTGGGTGGCGGGATCCTCTTTAAGCTGGCGGCAGACTTCGAAACCATCCAAGCCAGGCATCATAATGTCCAACAGGATCAGATCCAGATTGCCCTGCTTGGCGATGCGCAGGCCCAACTCGCCGTGGGTGGCGATTTTGACGGTAAAATGGCCATCGAGGGCGGCCTTGACCACATCGATATGCTCCGGCTGATCTTCAACCAGCAGGACGGTCCCATTGTTGACGGCTTGATTCAGGGCGGTGTGCATCACAATTCAATTTCTACCAGGGTAATATCATCGGCAAAGGTATCGGTACCGGTGAAGGCGGTCAACTGGACCAAGACTTGGTCCAGGGGGCAGTTATCCTGACTGGTTTTTTTGAGAAAGTCGAGCAGTCGCTCAAAACCGAACGGGGTGTCATCGGGGGCGGTGGCCTCGATCACCCCATCGGAGAAGGCGTACAGGCGATCCCCGGTTTGCACCTCCAAGCTGAGAGAGGCGGAATGTAACTCCAGTTGGCGTAAAATGCCGAGCGGCGGCAGCGAGGAGGGGATCTCCCTGTGGACCGCTCCCTGCCGCAAAAGATAGAGGCTGGGCAGACCAGCGTTCCAGAGCTGAATCTGCTGACGTTGCGGGTCGATTTCGATCAGGGCGGCGGCCAGGAAGATGCCGGTAGGGAGTCTGGCGCAAAGCTGTTGATTGATGGTCTGCAGGATGGGGAGCGCGGGCAGGTTGCGCTGTGCCATATCGTGCAGGATAAAGTCCACCAGGGGGCCACCGATGGCGGCGGGCAGACCGTGCCCGGTAAAGTCTCCCAGCAGGACCAACTGCCGTTGATCGGGCGTAAAGACGGAGAGGAGAAGATCACCGGCGGTGCGCTCCACGGGGGAGACCAGGGAGCGGGTATATTGCGGGTTGAAAAGCTCCGTTTGCCGCATTTTGAGCAGGATGCTTTCGATGAGGTGCCGTTCCTCGACCAGAAGGCGGTTTTGTTCGGCCAACTGCCGGGTGGCGTGGCGCAGGGCGAGATGGGTGGCCACGCGCGAGCGGACGACAGCGATACGGAAAGGTTTGGCGATATAGTCCACGGCGCCCAGGTGCAGGCCATGCAGTTCGTCGGTTTCGCTGCTGCGGGCGGTGACGAAAATGACCGGGATCGGGCGGGTGATGGGGTTTTCTTTAAGCTGGCGGCAGACTTCGTAGCCATCCATGCCCGGCATCATGACATCGAGCAGAATCAGATCCGGGATGGGGGCGATGGTGGCAATTTTGAGGGCGATGGCACCACTGGTGGCCGGGCGCACGGTATAATCCGGGGTCAGCGCCCCTTTGAGGACATCGATATTTTCCGGTGTGTCGTCGACGACCAGAATGGTAGGTTTCATGAGGTGGTGGATCCTGTGGGTATTAATGGCCGTTAGGTACCGCTTGGCATGGGGGCTGGTTACCCTCTGAATGGGCAGGATACTCTTTTCCGCACCGGGTTGAAAGTGCAACGATGGGCAGATCCTGTTCAACCGTCCGTGCCGAGACTGGGGCCGTGCCATTCCCGTGGATATTGCGTCATGTTGCGGAACATTACCGTGTGCGTCTCACGTGTTTCGTCGTTTGTTCCTGCGTTCGTCTGTGTGTTTCAGATTGGGTCAACGGCGTTCGACGGGAGGGAACAACCCGATTAAAAAATTCGTCATACGACATCTGAGGGAGAATGTTGGCAATATAATTTCTGTAAATGCGCTCTATCTCGCCAGAATCATTTCTTATCGCCTGAGATAGGCCAGCCATGGCAATCATATCGATATAAAATCGGGAGGAAATATCGACTGCCCAGGCGGCAAGGATCGCGTCATCTTCAAAAGAGTTCCACGTTTGATCATCACGTCCATAGCGAAAAAAGAGAGACTTGGCATGCTTAACAAGGGCCTTCTTGAGTCGATTGCCAACAATCTCTCTCCAGATTGCTATACCCGTATCTGTTGAAAGGAAAATGAGATTTTTTCTCTCGTCGTGTATTTTTTGAAGTGTTGGAGAGTGCAGTTTTTTCTGACAAAGCTTGGCATGGAGCTTTTGGAAATCCTTACGAATAAAAAGCGCCTTGCTATCCGACTTGACAGTGACAGGTTTAGGGAGCAGATAAACCAATCTCTTTCTGGCAAAATCAGCAATCTCTTTAAAAGAGTATTTGATCGGTTCACGATTGGATAATTTCCATGCCAATTCTGGATGTGCACGGTCCCTGACGACAAGGCCGTGCACAGAGACTGGTGCAGGTGGATGACTATCCAAAGCAATGGCTTCCAGTATCATTGTTGATTTTCCTGTAAGCAATAATCCACTATTTTCCTGTTTGCATGCTGGAAAATATCATCCTCTAATGCGATGTTGCAGGCGTTTCTCAAATCGCGTATCTTCTTGAGTTGATTCAAGGTTATGCCGACGTTTTGGGATTGTGTATTTCTGGAATTTTTCTCCAGTTTGTTGATCTCGTCATTGATGGCCCGCAACGTGGTTGCGTCAAAACAAATAAATAAAACATGATTGGTTGGATCCGCGTTCTTGGATGTGAGTCTGATCTCCCAGGCCCAAGCTCTCCACTCCCGTGGGAAGAGATTGTTTGTTGGACTGAACGGCTTCGCCGTAGCTGTGGTGTGACTCTGGCTTTCCCGTCCCCTCCCGTCGTCATTGCTGGCCGGAAGGTGCCTACAGTATCCCCGTAACCCTCCAGCTTGCGCTATAC
>PDZU01000164.1 GCA_002753095.1 Magnetococcales bacterium | reverse complement strand
ATAGATCCCTCCCCCCATACCAGTACCCGCATCGTTATCGGTAATGGTCGAATAGCTAATGGTGGTTGTCCCCGCACCCTGGGCACGCACCCCCCCCCCGGTGCTGCTGTTATACCCATTGCTGATGATCAAGCCATCCAGCGTAACCGTTTTGCCACTGGCAATGCTGGTTCTAAAAATTTGGAAGGTACCATTACCCTGGATAGTAACATCCGCCACATGATCCCCATTGGTATCACCACTGATGGTCAGTGAGTCGGTAATGGTAATGGTGGTAGTGGTAGACAACGAGGAGGTGAGCATGATGGTGGAACCGGATAAAGCAGACGCAAAAGTGACGGTATCGCTTGAAGTCGCCAAACCCATCGCCTCGCGCAGAGAAAGGCCGGCACCATCCGCTGTTTCTGCGGCCAGCGTACCGCTACCATACGCCTCATCGTCTGTGGTGGTCACAGTCAGAGTGGCCAGAACGTGGTCATACGCCTGCCCCACCTCCGGAGTGAAAGCGATGGAACTTTCGATGCTGCCGGTCGTCACCTCCAGGTTCCAGTTGCCCCCCAGCATGGCACTGCCGGTCAAATCGTTGGAGGCGGCCACATCGGCCCCGGTCAATTGCGATACTTTTTGCAGAAAAAGCGCCCCTTCTGCCCCGGCCCCGACCTGACAGCCATACAGGATCAGGTCGCCCTCCTGCTGCAGCGCCTCTCCCCACTGTTGCAACGCCTCGGCATAGCGCGGCAGGGTGGCATCCGACAACACGGCCCCACCCAACAGCAACCCGCCGCTCATGCCATGTGAGACGATATGGATGGCATCATAGGAGAGGCCATCACGCGCCGCCTGGGCCAAAAACTGGCTGATCTGTTCCACCCCATCGCGCTGCCCGTCCAAGACCACCACTGTCTCGCCCGGTTTGACATGCTGCAGCAGGGTCGGCAACGCCCCCACCCGGCTATCGATAAAAACCACCTCGTGGCGCTCCCGGTTCACCTCCCCAACCGCCTGAGGCTGCGCTGGCAACTCCCGTTCCACCTCGGCAGGCGACTCCAACAGGGGATGGTGCTCCACCAAGGCCGCTCCATCAAACATCAGGCGCGCCTCCAGAGCCCAAAAATCTATCCCCTCCTCTGGCTGCTGCTGCGCCACCGGGGGAGACGGCAATTTGGCAGGCGAACGCCAGCCCTGCCACAGCGTTTGCCAAGCACGCCACCAACGATTTTCTGTAGAATCCGCCATTCTCCCCACTCCCCTCACATCCCGGAGGCAATCGGTTGACACTCTGCCGGCAGCCCTTCAACACCCCCATACCACTTGAATAGTAGCTCTTTTTCCTCTGTATCTGCAATCATTATCAACGGCCTTTTTCTTGCATTAGTGGCTTGAATTGCTCTCTCAAGTGAATACAGGTGCCAAGAGCCGAGTTGCCGTCATGCCACGAAACGATCCTTTCATCCCGCTGCCTTTTGACCAGGCGCTCCGCAACAGGCGGAAGCGACGTGGTTCACTGTTGCTGTTGGTGGCGGGCGCCGGTGGTTTATTGGCGGCTTGCAACAATCCGCTGTTGCCCATCACCCCCCTGGAACGGACCGACATTTTAAGCGAAGATCGCAACAGCCTGTTTCAACAGCAGGAACCGATCAGCCACCCCATCACGCTGTTCGAGGCGATGGCGCGTGCCTTGAAATATAATCTGACCCATCGGGTTGCCCTGATGGAAAAAACCGTGGCCCAGCGGCAACTGGAGTTGAGCCGTTTTGACCTGTTGCCGCAGCTTTCCGGCAGCGTGGATCATCGGGCGCGCAGCAACAGTGATGCGGCCAAAGGTTTTTCCATCACCGATCAAATCAGTTCCGACTCCTATTCCACCTCGCAGGATCAGGCCAAAAGCACCGCCAAATTGACGGCCACCTGGAACCTGTTGGATTTTGGCATCAGCGCCATCCAATCGGATCAGGAGGCCGATCGGCAGCATATCGCGGGCGAAAACCAACGCAAAGCGGTGCATGCCCTGCTGCAGGATGTGCGCGCCACCTATTGGAAAGCGGCTGGGGCGCAAAAGCTGGAACATGCCATTGGTCCGATCATTCAACAGGCCCGGCAAGCCTTGATGGACGCCCGCAAGGTGGAGCAGGAACGGCTCAAACCGCAGGTAGAAATTTTGCGCTACCAGAAAACTCTGCTGGAGATCGTCAAGCAGATGCAGGATCTGCGGCATCAATTAAGTCTGGCCAAGACCGAATTTGCCACCTTGATCAATCTGCCCCCTGGCAGCACCTTTCAACTGGATGTCCCGGATGATCCGGCCCTGACCATTCCAGAGATCAAGCTGACCCTGGAGGAGCTGGAGGCACTGGCTCTCGATAATCGACCGGATCTGCGCGAGGCGATCTATCAGGTCAGGATCAGCCGGGGCGATGTACGCAAGGCCATGTTGCGCATGTTGCCGGGTTTGGAGTTTCAGGTAGGGCATAACTGGGACAGTAACTCCTATACGCTCAACGCCCAATGGGAAGATGCGGGCGCGCGGGTGGTGTGGAACATCCTCAACCTGCTGCAGGGACCAACCGCCATTCGACTGGCGGAAAACAAGGAGGAGTTGGCCCGCATGCGCCGTTTGACGCTGCACATGGCCATTCTCAGTCAGGTTCACCTTGCGTATCGGCAGTATTTAAGCGATCAGCGGCGTTTGCTAGCGGTGGAAGAGTTGGACGCAGTCGAGCAACGCCTCTTTACCAACTATAATCTGACCGCACAAAATGATGCCCAGAGCCGTCTGGAGTATATCAGTGCTGCGGCCAGCGCCTTGATGATCCGTCTGCAGCTTTTCCAGGCGTATGCGGACGCACAAAACTCTCTGGGGCGGATATTTGGCACTTTGGGGGTTGATCTGACACCACAGGTCAGCCGCAACGACGCATTGCCGCAGTTGACGGAAAATGTGCGCCAATCGATCAACAACTGGAACGAGGGCATCACTTTGGCCCCGTTGCAGCAGGTTGCGGAAACGCTGGTCCAATCTCCAACCACGCGGCGCAAAAAGTTGCAGAGTGCTGCCCCACCGGAAGAGGAAAAGGCGACCATTCCAGACTATTTTCTGGATCCGCAGTTTCTGGATGAGGAGGGTGGCAGCCGAAAAAAACGGCAGGAAGAGCCAGCCGCAGAGGCGTCTGCGGCCACGGTGGCCTTGCCACCCCCACCTGCGCCGCTTGCCGTGGCAGCGCCCGCAGCGCCTGCACCGGTCGCTGTGGCAGCACCCACTGCGCCTGCGCCGGTCGCCGTGGCCACTCCAGTGGTGACCAACAAAGCGGAGACGATACCGTCGCGCCCACCCTCTCCGGTGCCACAAGCGGCAGAGAAAAAGGCGACAAAAGCGCCCGAAGCAGCCCCGATCAGTCTGCAGGAAGCACCCGCTGAAATTGTCACCTTCCTGCGCCAGTGGGCCAAAGCCTGGTCACAGCGACTACCGGAGGTCTATTGGTCCTACTATGCCGGGGAAAAATTTCAGCCACACCTGCATCCGTCTTTGGAGGCATGGAAACAGCGCACGCGGGATACGTTGCAGAATTTGACCTATCTGCAGGTAGATGTGGATCATATTCAGGTGGATCGCGAGATTCCGGCCCCACTGGCTGCTCTGTTGCACAAGGGGAGCATTGTCTATCATCAAGTGATTTTTCGCGAAGGCTATCGTTCCAATCACTTGCAAAATTTTACGCGAAAATTGATGATCCTGGGCAAGGAGAGCGATGGCTGGAAAATTTTCCGGGAGGCGCCCAGTCCCCAGCCCCCCCCCCGGAAGTCCGCAACCGGCGGGCAATG
>PDZU01000001.1 GCA_002753095.1 Magnetococcales bacterium | reverse complement strand
CCATCGCCGACAAGGCCGAGGCCAATGTTCAGGTGGTCGAGATGCCCCCCGGACCACCGGTGTTGCAGTCGGTGGTGGCCGAGGTAACCGGCCCGGATGCTATCACACGCAGACGGGTAGCCACCGACATGCTGGGCATGTTCAGCCGCAGCAAGTCCATTGTTGATGTGGACAGCTACATGCAGGCCCCCCATGAGATTTGGCGCTTTGAGGTGGATACGGAAAAGGCGGTGCGCCGTGGTGTTTCGGTGGATACCATTAACCGCAATCTGGGTATGGCCATGGGTGGCGCGCAACTGGGCGATGTGAAGCGCGGCACCGTTCTTGAACCAACCTATATCGTGATTCAGGTACCCATGGAGGTGCGTTCCAAAATTTCGTCGTTGGCGGATCTGCCCGTCTCCACCCCCAAAGGGGATACGGTGCCCTTGGGTGAGTTGGGCCGCTTTGTCAAGGCCATGAAGGATGACATTGTTTTTCACAAAGATTTGCGCCCGGTGGAGTATGTGACCGGTGAGGTAACCGGCAAGTTGGATGCGCCCATTTATGGCATGTTTGAAGTGGAAGACATGTTGAAGAAATATGTCACGCCCGATGGGGTGACCATGGCCGGTGAGTTCATGGGGGCACCCAAAAACTACAGCAAATCGGGCTTTGAGTGGACTGGCGAGTGGACCGTCACCTATGAAACCTTCCGGGACATGGGGCTGGCCTTTGGGGTGGCTTTGATCCTGATTTACATGCTGGTGGTCTGGGAATTTGGCAACTTCATGCTACCTGCCATCATCATGGCCCCCATTCCCCTGACCTTGTTGGGTATTGTGCCCGGTCACTGGCTGTTGGGCGCCAAGTTTACCGCCACCTCGATGATCGGCTTTATCGCCTTGGCGGGCATTATTGTGCGCAACTCCATTTTGCTGGTGGACTTCACCCAGCAGGAGATTCTCAAGGGTGTGTCGGTACGGGAAGCGGTTATTCTTTCGTGCAAGGCCCGTACCCGGCCGATCATCATCACAGCCTTGGCCCTGGTGGCCGGTTCGTCGGTGATTCTGGGTGATTTCATCTTCCAGGGCATGGCCATTTCGCTTCTTTTTGGGGCCTTGATCTCCACATTATTGACGTTGCTGGTCATTCCGTTGGGTTGCGTCAGTGCGCAGCGGGCTTTTGTCATGCCCAAGGCACCCTATCCGCAATCGATTCGGGTGACGGCAGAGCCTCCGGTAGCGGTGGCGAGCAAACCGACCGTGGCACCGACTGTCGCGCCGGTCAGCACACCTCCTGTCACGCAGGAGGCTGCGCCCGTCGAGACAGTGGCGCCGGCGGAACCGGTGGAAGAGGATGGAGCGGCCAACAAAAAAGAGTCAGGCAATCGTCGTGGCATCCGTCTGAAACCGCCACAAGGTGAAGCCTCCAGCACAGGAGAGAGCAACTAAGATGGCCTGTACCCCGACCACCCCCGCAGGGCAGTGGTCGTGGCCGGGGTCTGGGGGCCGTCACGGCCCCCGGTGGGTGTGCAGAGGGCCAGGCCCTCTGCTGGGGCATGGGGCAACGCCCCATTCGGTCGTCGTTGCAAGACAACCCAGCCATCTCCACCCCCAGGCGGGAGTTCTCGCTCTGCTTCTCCTGCTGATTCTCACCCCCTGCGCGAGCGCCCTGGCAGAACCGGAGTGGGGTACCAACTATTATCGGGCCGACCCACCCCGAGGGGAGAGTTTTTCCGTTGATCCGGCCCCACGTCAACCTTCGCAGTGGTCAGGCAACCAGTTCAGCCGTCCGACGCAAGAGCGTGACGCGCAGCGCTCATTTCCACAACGCCCCTCTTCCTCCCGGCAATGGCCAGAGGAGGAAGAGGCAGAGCACGGGCAAACGGCACCCCCCCGTGTCGGAGAGATCCCGCACGATTGGCGCAACGAAGATTTCAATCAGCGCCCCCTGCCCCGACAACGGGAGAGCTATCGCGAATCTCCCCCCCGTGAGGGGTACCGGGATGCCCCGATGGACAGTTATCGGGAACCCCCTCCCTTTGGCTATGGCCGTGCTCCGAGTCGAGATGACCCATTATGGATCCCCTCGGAGCGGGATTTGGCCCGTGACCGTTGGCGTTGGGAGGGACCGGGGATCCGCGACTATGAGCCGTTGCCTTTGTACGAGGGTGAGCGTTCTTATTCCGGTAATGGCAGCCTGCGGCGGCGTTATCCGCCCAACACCTACCAGAGTGGTGAACAGTGGTGGGAGCATCGATGAGACGGGTGTGGCGTAGTTTGGCGCTGCTGGGGCTGCTGATACCGGCTGTCGGTTGGGCTTTGCCCTCCTCTCTGGTAGAGTTCACCGCCGAGGTGACGCGCAGTGAAGCGGGCAGGCCCAACAGCGGCAGCACCGGCATCATGTACGTGGGCAAGGAGGGGATTCGTACCGAGAGCCGGCAGGAAGAGCAGCCGGTATGGATGATCTTCAGGCCCAAGCAAAAGGTGGTCTGGACCGTATTTCCCAAGCAGCAGGTCTACATGGAGCGGGCTGGACTGGCGGTTGAGTGGCCACCACTGCCCGAAGATGAAAACAGCCCCTGTCGGCAAAAACCATTTCGCTGCCAGAAAATGGGCCAAAAATCGGTTCAGGATCGCCTGACGCAGCATTGGACAATCAGCGTACTGGGAGAAAAAGGCGAACAACCCTATGCCCAATTGTGGGTGGATACCCGCTTGAATGTGGCCATTCGAGAGAGCTATGCGGATGGTTTGTCGGTGGAGATGCATCACATTCGCGAAGCACCACAACCGACTCATCTCTTTGAATTACCATCTGGTTTTACAAAGGTTGATCTCCCGGCCACCCCGCAGGCGGGCAAAACTCCTGCGAAATAGTGGATTTTTTGAGCGGCGTGAATTTTTTTTGTTGCAATGGGGGGATGATCGCTGTATATTAGATTTTAATAATATTCTGATGTTTCGTTACTCTTTTTTATCCTGGCGTTAGACCGCATGAGTGAAGATACTCTGGGGGGGTGGGGGTCGGATTCAACCTTTGCAAAAGTATTTCTGCTTCCCGGATAAACGTATGAACACGCAAACGCCATGGCGGCCAGCCAAGAATTGCACGTTAATCCTGTTGGCCTCTTTGTGGGCAGGCATGGGAATACAACCGCTTGCGGCGGGTACGATGGAGACGCCATCGGATAAGGAATTGAGCACCATGGGGCAGGGATTTGGCAAATTTGTCGGATCTTTCATGCGCCAGGTGCAGTCGGATGAAGCGCACAAGGGGATGAGCAGTAGCGGTGAGGAGCGACGCCTGCCGGAACGCAGCAGCAAAGCCCCGGAGTGGCCCACACCGAGGAGTGAAGAACACAGCGCACAGGGTGGGCAGCAAAACCGCAACAGCAATCGCAATCAGTACTACCCATTATACGATCCATGGGGAGCCGCGTGGTGGAGTGATCCGGCTTTTGGTTTTGATCCCTGGGGACGGGACAACAGTTGGGTGGATCATGACTGGCATAACCGGCGTTGGCAATATGGCTGGAATTATGGTCAGACCGGCCCGTATGGTGGGTATCGTGCAGCCTCTCCTGGTTGGGAGGGTGATGGTCCACCGGGATGGGTTGGTGAAGGGGAGCGTTATCCGGGTGGTGCGGCCTGGGGCAATCCGTATGGTAGCGCAGAGAGGTATGGCCCCGGTCCCTATGGCGGTGAACGCAACGCCTTCAACAATGAGTGGTTGCGGCAGAGAGAGGAGCGCCATCCTGCGGCGGCAGAAGATCCGTCCGCGCGCTTACGCAGTCGTGAAGGGGAGCGTTGGCCTGCCCACAGAGGTGCCGGTGACGAGCGCTGGCGTCGGGATTAGAAGGAGGCAATAACCATGCACAAATCGATACGAACGGCAGCACTGTTGATGGCACTCTTTGCGGCGGATCTGTCTGTGGTTGACCGGGCAGAGGCGTGGGGGGGATGGCCGGGCGGACCGGGTGGCGGGTGGCCCGGCAGCAATGGTTGGAACGACCAATGGAACAATGGCTGGAACAACGGTTGGGCGAACGGCAACACCTGGAATGGTCTGCTTAACGGTCGGGGTAGGGTCAATTTTTATGTGGAAGCCGATGTGGATGGCATGATGGACAATGTCTGGAACAACGGCTGGAACAATGGTTGGAATAACGGCTGGAACAACGGCTGGAACAACGGTTGGTTTCCTGGACGCTACCCCGCGTGGGGTGGGCCCGGTTGGGGTGGGCCCGGATGGGGCCCTGGTCAGGGATGGTAGTCACCGCCTGATGAGGTAAAGGTGACGGGTAGCAGTCAATAGCAGCTCTATTTATGGAGTATATGGAATGAAAAAAGGTCTGAGTGCTTTGGCAGTGGCCGCTTTGTTGGGCAGTGCCGCATTTTTCACCGCCGAGTCGGCTTCCGCATGGGGCTGGGGTCCGGGCTGGAACAACAATAACGGTTACGGCAACAATAACTGGGGCAACAACTGGGGCAATAACGGCTGGGGCAACGGTAACGGCAATGGTCGTGCCAATGGCAGCTTTGGCTTCAACATGAGTGGCGATGCCGCTGGTGCTGGCAACGGCTACGGCAACAACAACTGGAACAACAACAACGGCTGGAACAACGGCTGGAACAATGGCTGGAACAATGGCTATGGTTATGCGCCGTATGGTGCCCCCTATGGTGCGCCCTATGGTGGACCGTATGGTGCGCCCTATGGTGCCGCTCCTTGGGGTGGTCCCGCTCCTGTCGCACCGCAACAAGCACCGCAACCGGAAGCCGCCAAGTAGGATTGGCCTCGCTTGCTGTCGCTTTGTGCGAGCCGTTAAGGATAGAAAGGGGGTTGCAAAGAGGCATCCCCCTTTTTATTTTTGTCTGAACTGTTGATGGACGGTTTTCAAACACCTGGCAAAGCCTGTACTCTAGGTGCGGGATGCTGCCGGGCGTCGGCAGTGAGTCAACGCACTTTGGCACCATGCGGATATGACCAGCCATGATTACTGTGATCGGTAATTTAAAGGGCGGATGCGGCAAGAGCACCATTACCTTCAATTTGGCTGTGTGGTTGGCGGCTCAGGAAGAGAATGTCGTGGCTTTCGACCTGGACCCGCAGGCCACACTGAGTGATGTGGCCGAGGTACGGCAAGAAGAGGGCGTCAAGCCGGCCATAACGGTCTACCGTCCAGAGAGCAATCCGACCAAGATCATGCGGGAGCATCAAGGTGAGGTGTTGGTGGATGTGGGGGCATCCAACCTGTGGGCGATGCGGCAGGCCATCGCCATGGCGCAGCGTATTTTGGTTCCGGTGCCACCCAGTCAGGCAGATGTCTGGTCTACTGCCCGTTTTCGCGATATTATTAACGAAACGGTGATCAACCGCAAAGAACCCCCGGAAATTTTATTGTTCATCAACCGGGCGGACACCCACCCTGGCATTCGTGAATCCCATGAAACGGAGAGCGCATTGGCCTCTCTGACCGGGGTAACGCTGTTGGAAAGCCGCATTTGTCAACGCACGGCCTATCGCCGATCGTTCAGCGAGGGGCGGGCGGTGTTTGAGTTATCTGGTGGTAACAAGGCAGCGGAAGAGTTTTTGGCGTTGGCGACCCGTCTCTACCCGGAGTTGCCACCCTTCCAAAAGAAAAGCAACAAGGCTCAGCGATTAGACAAGGAGTCACCTTCTGATGACGGATGAGAATAGCCCAAGTGATAACCAGTCGCCACAACAGCCGTGCGCCGAAGAGGGAGGAGCGGCAGAGCGGGAGAGTGAGCGGGCCCGGTCGCGCAAGCAGTATCCGGTCATTCCGGCAGGCAAGTTTGCCGAGTGCGGCGACTGTTCCGGGATGGTGTTGGCGGAGTTTGCCAAGAGTTTTGACAAGAGTGCGCGACGCTGGGAGCTGATTGTCTACCCTTCGCTGTTTGCTTTTATTATTTTAGCCATGTATGGATTTTTCCTGATTTACAGTTTGACGCAGGATATTCGCACCATGGCCGCTTCGATTGATCCCAAGATGGGGGTCAATATGGGCAGTCTTTCCACCAACGTGGGTTTGCTGGCCACCAACATTGAACTGATGTCCACCCATTTGGAGTATATCAGCGACAACATGGAGACGATGTCGGTGGATTTACAGAGTGTATCCACCAACATGGAACAGATGACCGACACCATGCAGACCATGAGCAACAGTGTCACGCAGATGGATCGCTCTACCAACGAGATCAGCCGCAACATGGTCACCATGACCAAAACCATGGAGAACATGTCCGGCAAGTTGAACCTTCTGGTACCCATGTCCAAGGACATGTCTGGTCTGGCCCAGGCGATCAACGTCATCACGGGGGCGGTGCATATCATGAGCTACGACATGAACAGTGCGGCCCGTCCCATGAGTTTCATGAACCGTTTCATGCCCTGGTAAGTGGCTGGAATGTGTCAACCCGTTATTGCTCTTCAGTAAGGAATTGGTACCGTGTCCACCGCAACAACTTGGCATCCTTTATCTTGGCGACAGTTCAAGGCGCTGCAGCAACCGGATTGGCCGGATCGGCAGTTGCTTGACGAGGTGTATGACAATCTCTGCCGTTATCCTCCGCTTGTTTTTGCCGGGGAGGTGCGCGATCTGAAGGCCCACTTGGGTGAGGTGGCACAGGGCAAGGCATTTTTGCTGCAGGGGGGGGATTGTGCGGAATCGTTCAATGATTTTACCGCCAATGCCATCCGTGACAAGTTGAAGGTTTTGTTGCAGATGGCGGTGATTCTCACCCATGGTCTGGGCAAACCGGTGATCAAGGTGGGACGGATAGCGGGCCAGTTTGCCAAGCCGCGTTCTAGTCCGGTAGAGGTACAGAATGGGGTGACCTTGCCCAGTTTTCGTGGGGAATCGGTCAATGATCCCTCGTTTACGGAGGATGCACGCATTCCGGATCCGCGCCGCCTGGAGCGGGCCTATTTTCAATCGGCCAGTACCATCAATCTGTTGCGGGCTTTTACGGGCGGCGGTTTTGCTGATCTGCGGCAACTGCACAACTGGAATCAGGATTTTGTGGCCCAGAGTCCGCAGGGGCAGCGTTATGCCCTGTTGGCGGACCAATTGAGTGATGCGTTGCGCTTCATGAAAGCGATTGGCATCAACACCCATCATCATGGTTCGGTATTGCGGGAGGTGGAGTATTTTACCAGCCATGAGGCGTTGATCTTGGAGTATGAGAGCGCACTGACCCGGCGCGACTCACTGACGGGGGATTTTTACGACTGTTCGGCACACATGTTGTGGATTGGCGAACGCACCCGGCAGTTGGATGGGGCACACGTAGAATTTTTACGGGGTGTAAAAAATCCTGTCGGTGTCAAGATTGGCCCCACTGTCAACGCCGACGCGGTGCTGGGACTCTGTGATCGTCTCAACCCCGATAATGAACCGGGCCGTTTGACCCTGATCACCCGTTCCGGCCATGGGCGCATCGAGCAGAGTCTGCCCCCGTTGTTGCGGGCCATGGCCCCGGAAGGTCGGGCCATCGCCTGGATTTGTGACCCGATGCACGGCAACACCTACGAAGCACCTAGTCGGATCAAAACCCGCTCAATGGAGCATATTCTATCGGAGTTGAAGAGCTTTTTCACCATCCATCAGGCGGAGGGAACCGTACCGGGTGGCGTCCATTTTGAACTGACCGGCGACAATGTGACGGAGTGCATTGGCGGTTCCCACGAGATTCGCGAGGAGCATCTGACCGAGCGCTACGAAACCACCTGTGATCCTCGGCTCAATGTGGCACAGAGCCTGGACGTGGCCTTTCTGGTGGCCGAATTGTTACGCGGGTCGGTATGACAATGCGTTGGCGGCTGGCATGGATTGGCAGCCGTTTTCCCCCATGCGGCAGGGCTGTGGGAACGTAAACACTGGGATAGACCATTTCAGTGGATGCTCCTTTCGTTCGACCGCTCGCTGTTGCTCTGTTTGAGCACTGACGGAAAGGGATAGCCCGCTTTCAGGCTGCTCCAGCGGTTGCGGACATGATCCCCCGGTACGGTAAGCGGGCGAGAAGGGGCGAGGCTGGACAGCCGATCCAACAGACCGTTGCCGTGACGGCGCGATGCGGAGAGTTGCCATTCTTCCATGTGGGTGATCCTTCCTGACGGTGAGAGTTGACCGTAGCGGTACCGGTGCTGCCGGTATGTCGAAGTGGGCTTCGGTAGGCACCGTTAATGCAAGGCTCTTGCCAGCTTACAGTTCCATTTTTTGCGAAAAAAATGCAGCAAAAACACTCTTTCTGACGTTATCAGCGTCGAAATTATGACAACTCTGCACCCCTTTTGACGGACAAACGGCAAGAGGGGTGTTTTTGCGTTTGCGCATCAATGGCCTGGTCCAATTTATGCATTAATGGAATTTACCAGGATGATCCAGGACAATCGCATTTGCAAGTGGCATGGGGTCAAGGGGAGATTATCTCCCCTTGCGGGTTGCAAGGGCTCCGCAGGGGCACGGATTGGTGCGGCGTGCGCGAATGCTGCGCATTTGCTTCTTGAAAACGCCGCACATTGCATGCATGGCTTTGCCCTGCACCCCGCAGAAATTTTTGCTTTTTTGCTTTTGCAATGGGTGAGGCGAATCGCACCCCTGTCTGTTGAACCAACGAGGAGAAACGTATGCCCATTGAACCCTATCGGGGAGTGTCACCAACCATCGATCCGACCGCCTATGTGCATCCGTCGGCAGTGATCATTGGCGATGTGCATATCGGCGCCTATAGCTCAATCTGGCCTGGGGTCGTCATACGCGGCGATGTCAATTTTATCCGTATTGGCGCACGCAGCAATATCCAGGATGGTTCCATTTTGCACGTTACCCGACCCACGGCAGAACATCCACAAGGCATACCATTGTTGATTGATGCGGATGTCACGGTCGGCCATCAGGTCTCCCTGCACGCGTGTCATCTGCAGGCGCGCAGCATGGTGGGCATTGGCGCCATCGTACTGGATGGCGTGGTGGTGGAAGAGGAGGCCATGGTGGGAGCGGGCAGTCTGGTGGCCCCAGGCAAACGGGTTTTGCGTGGTGAATTGTGGTTGGGCTCCCCAGCCAAGGCAGTGCGGGTATTGGACGAGAAAGCGCGCCGGGCCATTGCCGCCACCACGGAAAATTATGTGCGCTTGGCTATGGAGTACCGGCAAGCCGCACTGGATGGGCCACAATGAACGTTGCCGCACACAGCATGGGCCAGGAACCCAACCGACTGGGCCGCTTTGCGGTGATCCGTCTTCTGGATCAGGGGGCCACCGGCGCGGTATATGAGGGCATCGACGACAATCAACACCATCGGGTGGCCATCAAGACCATCCATCCCGCCCTCATGAGCACCGAGGATCGGCAACGTCGTTTGAGTCGACTGCGCGAGGAGGCCCGTCTATGCGGCTCGTTTGCGCACCAAAATATTGCCCGTTTTTATGAATATGGTGAAGAGGGGGAGATTCCCTTCATTGCCATGGAACTACTGCAGGGCAAGAATCTGCGCGAGGTGATCGACAGCGAACCCCGTTTGCCACTGACGCGGGCGGTTCACATCATCGATCAGGTGTTGGGCGCAGCGGGCTATCTGCATGCGCAAGGTATTTTGCATCTGGATTTCAAGCCGGAAAACATTGTTCTGCTGACCCAGGATCAGGTCAAGATCACCGACTTTGGTATTGCCCGCATTACCCAGAGATTGTTTGAAACCCAACCCCCCATTGCTGGCACACCGGCCTACATGTCACCGGAACAGTTGATGGGGCATCCCCTCGATGCGCGCAGTGACCTGTTTTCGATTGGCGTGATACTGTACGAACTGCTGACAGGTGTTCGCCCCTTTCCAGGCCGACAGGTAGCCAACATCGTGCAGCGGGTGTTGAATTTAACACCGGAGGCGGTTTCTCAGCACAATCCGCATTTGGGTCCGCCTTGGGATGCGGTGCTGCAGCGGGCTTTGGCCAAGCAACCGGGCGAACGGTTCATGGATGCCCAGCAGATGCAGCAGGCCATCGCCACAACCGTTCGCCACAGTCGTCTCAACTGAACGCATGGCTCTCCTGGAATGCATATGCGTCTGGCGCTTGCCCGCGCAACTTTCGGATGGCCCTTCGCACAGCTTCGGGAAGGGGTGCAGGCTCTTGTTCTTGTAACATTTGCAGTGCCTTGCGGTAGAAGTCCATACCAGCCAGATCGACGGAGTCCATTCCGTTCACAGATCGAGCTACTTCAACCGCCGTGGCCGGGGATCCGGCATTACTCCCACGCGCCGCCATGAACCATCTGCCTTGTCCTATGGGACGGGTGCGTCCCACCATGGGGGTGTTCATCTGTCCACCTCAAACCGGTTCTGGTGCGTCTGTTTCGGGTTGTGCTGACCAATTCGGGATTGATCACTCCCTTACAGGTTTGATCGGCAGGATTGCCGTGCAACTCAAGCGAAAAGATATGGCAAGATTTCGTATGGAAAGGTTAAAAAAATTCAGCAAAAGATAAAAAAAGCTGCTATGATGTGTTGTACAGGAAAGAGTCTCCTCTTCATCTTGCTCGCCGAAGCCCGGTGAATATGCCCGTCGACATGAGTGAGATTTTGTCTATCTACATATTAAACCAATCTTTTCCTTGGGAGGAAAACTGCATGAAAACACGTTTGTTCAAATTGGGTATGCTGCTTGTGCCATCGTTGTGCTTGGGTCTCAGCCTGGATGCCTTTGCCGCAGGAACCCCTGTTTCCATGCTGACCCAAGTGCAGGGTGATGTGCAGGTCAGCAAGGATGGTAAAGAGTGGAAGAAGGTTGACCGCAACAAGTTTCTTTTTGCCGGCTATCAGGTGAAAACCGGAGCCGACGGTGTTGGCAAGTTGGTCAATCAGACCACCAACTTGACCCAGGAGGTGGCTGCCAATTCGGTTGTGGAGATCACCGAGGCGGACGTCAAGGCTTTGTCCGGCAAAATTTCCGCGCCGGCCCAGGATTCTGGCAACTTGGTGGATGGTATTGGCCAGCGTTTCGACAAGGCGCAGCGTTACACCACCGTGCGTCGCAGCGTCGAGAAGAAGGCGACCGAAGTCAAGTTGGATACTGTCTCGGAGATCACCCTGTCGGCGGCCTATCCTGACTTGGTCTGGTCCGGCATGGGCAAGGAGTATTCCTACCGTTTGGTTATTGATGGCAAGAACCATGACATCGCTGCCACGGACAACGAAATCATCCGTTTCACGGTGCCTGCTCTTTCCGCCGGCGAGCATGACTATCGGGTTGATGTCATGCAGGGCAGCAATGCGGTCTACGAGCCAAAAAAATCTGGCAAGATCAAATGGTTGAGCAAGGACGAAGAGAAACAGATTGCTGACGGCCTGGCCAAAATCGAAAAGACCTCCCCTGGCGATACCTTTTTCAAGGCGTATTTCCTGGACGACAAGGGGTTGACCGTTTCGGCGTTGGATCTCTATCGCAAATATTTTGAGAGCAATGCGGATGACGTTGACATGTATCCCATGCTGATCAAGGCCTACAACGATCTCAAGCTGGAGAAGCAGAAGAAGGAGAGCGCCTTGAAGCTGCAGGACATGCGCAAGGCTGCGGGCGGCTGATAAAGCTGCTGGCGTGCTCTTTTCGGCGCCTCTTCCAGAAAAGTAATGCAACGTGACGAGACCTGAGCGCACATCACCCGCTCAGGTCTCGTTGTTTTTTGAGTGTTTTTTGCGTGTGGTTGACAACGGGATGCAGTTGTGGATTAATGGTTGGTATCCATATCTATTTTCCTGATTTGTCGGGAGAAAGAGAGCAGCCGTGAAAAAATTGCTAGGCCGTTATGATCTATTGATCGTTATCCTGTTGTTTCTTCTTGTTATTCCGGCAGAGAAGTACGAGATCTTTGCCCTCCTTGAAGAACAGACCATTTCCTTCCGCCACCTGTTGCGGCAGAGCAAGGGCCAACCGGCGCAAACGCAATTTTCCAAAGATGCCATTGTGTTGGTTAACACCGATGAAAAGTTTTTCAAGGAGTATGGCAGCTTTCCGTTGCGGCGGACTGACGTTGGCAAGATTGCTGAGAATCTGCGTACTCTGGGTGCCAAGGTGGTGGCCATCGACTTGTTGATGGACTTTCCCAGCTCCTATGGTGAAGATGTTCCGACTGCCGAATCGTTCAAGAAGGCCGGCAACGTCATGGTGGTCTCTCAGGCAGAGTTTCGCAAGGGCACGTTTGTCAAGCTCAATGGGGCCACGCCGGTATTGGCGGAGGTGACTCAGAACGGTTACACCAACATTGGCTCGCAGAGTGCTATTGTCACGTCGCTGTCGCGCTTGAAGATCTATCCGGCGATCAATGAGCAGGTGAATGCGTGGCCTTTCGCGGTCAAGGCGTTGGCCATGTTTTTGGATGTGGAGCCAAAACTGGAAAACAACGTACTGAAGCTGGGTGACCAGATTGCGGTCCCGTTGGATCAATTTGGCAATTTTTACATTGATTTTCCTGCCTTGCCTTCTGGCACCAAATTTTTGAGTCAATCGGCTGGTTTGAGTGCTCTGGACTTCATCAACATTGAAAAGTTGGATGATGACGAGCGCATGGAGTTGAGTGCCTGGGTCAAGGACAAGTTGGTGTTGTTGGGTGACACTTCGGAGGTTTCGCACGACTGGTTTGACACGCCGGTGGGGATGGTTTATGGGGTAGAGATTATTGCGGATTCCATTCACACGTTGTTGCGTAACGCGCCTTTGCGTCCGGCGGATGATACATTGGAGAGAAACATTCTGTTGGTCACGTTGGGTATTATCCTGATTGCCAGTCTGTTTCCCAGTTTGGCCAAGCGTTCGTTGGTGTTGTTGTTGGTTCTTGTTGGGCTGGTCTCTTTTAGCAGTTATTTTTATATTTACCAGGGGTTGGTCATTTCGCTTTCGTACAATCTGACCGCCATTGTGTTAAGTTATCTGGTCGTCAGTTTTTACTTCTATCGCCAGGAGATGGGGCAGAAGCAGATGATCAAGGGAGCTTTTGGTCAGTATCTTTCCCCGAAGGTGGTGGAGATTCTCTGCAACGATCCCAGCAAGTTGAGTTTGGGTGGAGAGTCGCGGGAGATGACGGCCTATTTCTCGGATGTGGCTGGATTTTCGACCATTTCCGAGAAGCTGACGCCGGAAGAGTTGGTACAACTGCTCAACGAATATTTGACGGCCATGTGCGAGATTATTTCGCGTTATGATGGCACGGTGGACAAATTTGAGGGAGATGCCATTATTGCCTTTTGGGGTGCGCCTCTTGAGCAACCTGACCATGCCAAGTTGTGTTGTTATGCGTGTATTGACATGAACAAGCACATGGTAGAGATGCGCGAGAGGTTATTGGCGGAGGGGCGGCCCAAGTTGACGGTGCGCATGGGTATCAACACTGGGCGCATGGTGGTGGGCAACATGGGCTCCAAGCAGCGCATGGATTATACCATCATGGGTGATGCGGTCAATCTGGCGGCCCGTTTGGAGGGGGCCAACAAGTTTTACAGTTCTGGCACCATGATTTCCGATTCGACTTACCAGCAGGCCAAGGATTTTATCGAGGCGCGTGAGTTGGATATTGTGCGTGTGGTTGGCAAGAATGAGCCGGTGACCATCTATCAGTTATTGGATCGCAAGGGTGAGCTTGATCCCAAGATGGCGCAGATTTTGGAGTTGTACAACCATGCCCGTGAGGCGTACAAGGCCAAGGATTTTGCGACGGCTTTGCAGCGTTTTGAGAAGATATTGGCGGTGGATCCCAATGATGGTCCGGGTTTGACGTATGTGGCGCGTTGCAAGGAGTATTTGGAGAATCCGCCGCCTGCTGATTGGGATGGGGTGTTCCAGTTTACTTCCAAGGGATAGTGTTTTGGTGGTGGGTTGATACGTAGGGTTGATGAGGCCAGGAGAGTTGGTTACTTTCCTGGCCTCTTCTGTTCCGTCACTTAAAACATCTGCGGGGTGCAGGGGCGGTCACCGCCCCTGCTGGGTGCAGGGCAAAGCCATGCATGTAATGTGCGGCGTTTTTAAGAAGCAAATGCGCAGCATTTGCGCACGCCGCACAGATTTGTGCCCCGCAGGGGCACGCTTTGGGAGGGCGGACGCCCGACTTTTAACCGCGCGGTAAAAACCCATTGGGAGGGTGTTTGAACTGGCGCAGAAAAGCGCGCCAAAAGCAACAGCAAGGGCAAAAGCGAAAAGATAAAATATTAAAATCAAAAGATAAATTCCCAGGGCTCTGCCCTGGACCCGCCAGGGGGGTGTCCCCCCTGGACCCACAATTATCTGGGTGCAGAACATGAACCGCATCACATTGGCAGGACGCTACAGGATCAGGGAACACAACCACCACAGTGGTTGCCCAGATCTCGTTCCCGCCGATGACCTCAGCTCCGGCTTGACGGTGGATCTGCAATGGATTCCACCCAACCACAGCAATGATCCTCTCCAGATGGCCCGGATACGCCACCGCGTCCAACTGATACACGGTATAAACCACCCACATATCGCCCGATTGCACGCCTTGGAGTTTGAACCACAACAACGACGCCACTTTGTGGTGTGGGAGGCCATCCACCCCCTTTCCCTACAGGAATACCGCCTCTCCCGACCAGAACAACGACTGCCTTGTGCGGAAGCATTACAACTCTGCCGGATGGTTGCAACAGCGTTGGACAACATGCACCGATCCCTGCTGCACCGCCATGTGCGCCCAGAGAGGATCTTCATGGATCGCAATACAGTCAAACTGGGCTGCATACCGGTTGTTCCTGCCGATTTGGAACCAAGACGCAACCAACCCCTCGATCAACGCGAACAAGCCTATTCAGCCCCAGAACTGCACACAGAGGCAGAGAGTCCAGCCAGCGACCGCTGGGCCTTGGCGGTGCTATTTTATGAGTTGGTGAGCGGTACGCTACCCAACAACAACACGACCCCACCCGGCCTGAACCGAGCCAGTCAACGCCTGCTGCAACGGGCCCTGGCCAAAAATCCTCAAGAACGTTTCCCGACCGCAGAGGCGTTCATCACCGCCTTAAGCGATACCCTGGCTACCCGTCGACAGAGAAAACGTCACTGGGTTATTTTAGCACTACTGCTCACCCTTTCTGCCCTGCCTTGGTCCGGGATGGAGTCGATAAAACGGGCAGTTCTCTTCTCGACCGCAACACCGCTGACCAAACCCCACAACCAGGAGCCCTTGCTCCTGACCCCGGATCTGAAAAAAAGTCTGCTGCTGCAGATTGAGAGTCAGCCCCCTGGCGCAACAGTCATTCTCGATGGCAAACGGTTGGGCAGTACCCCCTTTACTGTCGGACGCGTGGCACCAGGGGCCTACCATCTCTGGCTGGAAAAGGAGGGCCACAAAACGGTAGAGTTGGAAATGGATCTGACACAGGATACCATTGTCAGCCTGAATCTGGAGGATGGCACAGAAAATGGACCCGCAGAGGAACGGAAAGATGGCCCGGAAGATCATGAGGGCGACCTGCCCCTGCGTCTCAGCCCATTGCCAGAAGCAAGGGGCAACGATGATCCCAGCACAAAACTCAAGGATACGCTGACCCTGGCTGCCGCACCACACCTCTGGCAAGATCCGCAGAGCGGTTTGCGTTTTGTTCACCTGCCCGGAGGCTGCTTCAACATGGGTTCCAGCCAGGGTGATCGGGACGAAACACCGGTGCATAGCGTCTGCCTGGGCGAATTTTGGTTGGGCCAACATGAGGTGACCCAGGCGGCCTGGAACAAGGTCATGCATGGCGAGAGCAACCCCGCCCACTTTCGCAACAGCGAACGGTTGCCGGTAGACTCGCTCTCCTGGGAACAGGCCCAGCACTTCGTTGCCCGCCTCAATGCCCAGAGCTCTTACCGTTTTCGCCTGCCCAGCGAAGCAGAGTGGGAATATGCCTGCCGGGGCGGGGCGCAAACACCGTTCCAGTTTGGCAACACCATTCATGCCGGAAGAGCCAATTTCAACGGCGAACGGCAGATTGGTCAAGAGGTCAAAGGCCATTATGTCGGCACCCCCCTGCCAGTGGGTTCTTTTGCCGCCAACCGCTTCGGGCTCTACGACATGCACGGCAATCTCTATGAATGGGTAGCGGATGCCTATCAGGCCGATTATTATCAACGCACCCCCTCGGATAACCCGGTGGCCACGGCAGGAGAGGGTCAAAACCCGCTCCGGGTGTTGCGTGGTGGTGCCTGGTACAGCACCCCCCTGGCCTTGCGCTGCGCTGCCCGCCACAAAGATGATCCACTGCAAAACAATCATGGCTACGGCTTCCGCCTGCTGCGCGAACCCTAGCCTTGTGGCTGTTCCACAAACCCAAAGGTCAAGAAGCTCCATGAACAGTGCCAGTCATACGCCCATGGTCAGCCAATATCTGGCGATCAAAGAAAAACATCCCCATGAACTGCTCTTCTATCGCATGGGCGATTTTTATGAGCTGTTTTTTGCCGACGCCAAGCAGGCCGCCCCGGTGCTGGATATTGTCCTGACCCAGCGCGGTCAAAGCGGTGGGGAACCCATCCCCATGGCCGGTGTTCCGGTACGTTCCCTGGAACTCTACCTGCGCAAGGCCATCGAGGCCGGTTTTCGGGTGGCCATCTGCGAACAGACGGAAACACCCGGCAGCAACAAGGGACCGTTGCAACGGGAGGTCCGGCGCATCATCACCCGTGGCACGCTGACCGAAGAACACCTGCTCCCCGCCCGCGCCAACAATTTTTTGGTGGCCCTGGCCCCGGCGGAGAAGGTTCTGCCACAACGGCGCGAACGCCAAAACGGGGCGATCGGGCTGGCGGCTCTGGACCTCTCCACCGGCGAGTTTCAATGCGGGGAACCGGGCAACTGGGACCATGCCATGGCAGCCATCTCCGCCCTGGATCCGGTGGAGTTGTTGATTCCCGATGGTTGGCTGCCGCCGGCTGAATTGAACAGCCGCTATCCCTCCTTGACCCGGCGCACCCCCTGGGAGTTTGACCCGGAACAAGCATCTCTGCTGTTGCGGGACCATTTTGCCACCCACTCTCTGGCCGCTTACGGCATTGAGCAAGCCCCCCTGTGCCAGGCAGCAGCTGGGGCCATGCTGGCCTACTGCCGGGAGACGCAAAAAGAGAGTCTGCAACACATCACCGGTCTGACCCGAACCCATGCCGACGCCTTTCTGATTGTGGACGACACCTGTCGGCGCAATCTGGAGTTGAACGGCAACCTGCTGGATGGCAAACGCCACAACAGCCTGCTGGGTCTCCTGGACATCACCCAGACCGCCCCCGGCAGCCGTCTGTTGGCGCAATGGATCAACCGCCCGCTGCAGTCGGTAGAGGTCATCCAGGAACGTCAGGAGGGGGTAACCTGGTTGCTGCAACAGGAGCGCCAGCGCGAGCAGATTCGTCTGCTGCTGCGCGGCAGCCATGATCTGGAACGGCTATTGAGCCGAGCTGCCATGGGCCGGGCCTCCCCCCGCGATTTGGGCGCCTTGCGCAGCACCCTGGCCCGTCTGCCGCTCCTGCAAGATGAGTTGGAACAACACACGCCGGAAGCCCCCCTGCCCGCCCTGCTGCAACACCTGAACAACGCGTTGGCTGGGCACGAGGCACTGTTGCAACAGTTGCAGGAACAGTTGCAAGAGGAGCTGCCAGCCCAGTTGAAAGAAGGATCGGTGATTCAAGCCGGAGTACATGCCGAACTGGATCGGGCCCGCGAACTGGCCCAGGATGGCAAAGGTTTCTTGCTGCGCCTGGAAGCGAAAGAGCGGGAAGAGACCGGTATCACCACCTTAAAAATTCGCCACCATCGCAGCTACGGCTACAGCATCGAGGTGAGCCATGGCCAGCGCAACAAGGTACCCTACCGCTACCAGCAGACCCAAACCATGACCAATGCGGCCCGCTATATCACCAGCGAGCTCAAAGAGTTGGAAGAGCAGATTCTCAATGCCGAAGAGAGGCAGCAAAGCCTGGAGGCAGAGCTATTCACGCAACTGATGCAACAGGTGGCGGCCCAGGCGGCGGCCTTGCAACGGACAGCCTTGGGTCTGGCCACCCTGGATCTGCTGACCTGCTTTGCGGAGTTGGCCTATCAACGCCACTACTGCCGCCCAGAGATACACAGCGGCACCAGCATCTCCATCCAGCATGGTCGTCATCCGGTGGTGGAAGCCGCGTTGACCCACGGCGCTTTTGTGGCCAACGACAGCAGCCTGGATATTGGCGAGCGCCGGGTGATGTTGATTACCGGCCCCAACATGGCCGGGAAGTCCACTTACATGCGCCAAGTGGCTCTGATCGTCCTGCTGGCCCATACCGGCTCCTTTGTCCCGGCGCAGGCGGCCAGTATCGGCCTGACCGATCGTATTTTTACCCGCATCGGTGCCAGCGATGATCTGGCCGGGGGGCGCTCCACCTTCATGGTGGAGATGACCGAAACCGCCCATATCCTGCACCATGCCACCCCCCGCTCACTGGTACTGCTCGATGAGATCGGTCGGGGCACCTCCACCCTGGATGGTCTGGCCATCGCCTGGGCCGTCATCGAGCAGATTCACTCGCACTGCCGGGCCAGGACGCTTTTTGCCACCCACTACCATGAGTTGACCGAATTGGAACAGTTGCTGCCCGGCGTGGTGAACTATACCGTAGAGGTCAAGGATGATGCGGTGCGTCCCCTCTTTCTGCACACCATCGTGCGCGGCAGCGCAGACCGCTCCTACGGCATTCATGTGGCCGAGCTGGCAGGCATGCCCCGTGCCGTGATCGACCGGGCCAGAGTGGTGCTGGAGTTGCTGCAGGAGAAGCATCAGCGACCGGTGCAACGCATCGCCCCACCCGCCAAGGCCATGCCACGGGTGCAACTCTCTCTCTTTGCCGATCCAACCAGCGAGGCCATCCAAAAAGAGTTGACCGCCATCGACCCCGATGAGTTGAGTCCCAAAGAGGCTTTGCAGGTGCTGTTTCGTTTGAAGGAGTTGCTCGCTCAGGCGCCGGGCAAAACAGCCCGACGCTGAATGCTGCGCACCAATACTGTTTTTTCTTGTTCGACTGGACGATTTAAGACATCAGTTGCTTGGTGTTGACAAAATGCGTAGCCGTTGACTGATGAGTTCCTCGCCCTCTGTTTCCGTATTGGCCACGACGTATATCGAACTTGGTTCCTCAATAGAAAACGGGGCAAATCCGATTGCCGTATGAATAACCATGTAAGCAGATGAGTCATCGGAAACGTCGACCGAAGGCAAGAACAAATCCGGTGAAACCTCCACCGATTCTACCACCATGCTGTCATGCATGATACGCAACTCCAAGGCAGCAAACGGACGATCAATTGGCGTATAGACAGATACAAAGGCACAGAATCTTAGCAGAACAGTCGGCAAGGAAGGAACCATCAGAGCACCATGATAACAGCCCATTAGTGACACTTTTTTTCCTATTTCTTGACGAATATCATCACAGAAGGTGGCCACCAGAAAACGGCCAT
Organism: Magnetococcales bacterium; assembly: GCA_002753095.1. Lineage (GTDB taxonomy): Bacteria > Pseudomonadota > Magnetococcia > Magnetococcales > Magnetaquicoccaceae > Magnetaquicoccus. The sequence continues at coordinate 116,823 of PDZU01000001.1, read as the reverse complement.
TGTCCGCACCCACTCCTCATTCCTCCATTAGGATCGCGTTGACCAGCACATCAGTAGCCACACCAAGAATTTGCGCAATTTTTTTGACCGTTCCAAGTTGGGGATCGGTCTTTCTCAACTCAATACGGGCAATATGTGCCTGACTTGTTCCAACTCGTCTTGCAAGTTCAGCCTGGGACAACCCATTTTTCAAACGTAGTTGAGCCAAGCTCAATCGGTCACCATAGAAGGTACCCGCTACCCATTGCCGTCCTTGTGCAATTGCTTCTGCATCTTGAGCTTCAAATTCAGAAATCAAATCGTCAATATTGATGGTATTGGGTGGAGGTGTTTTTCTGGTCTGGATGAATTCAACGTGCGTCACATTGCCGATTGACTCTGTTTGGACACATGACTGAACCAGTCTAGTGGCAGTCATAGACCTTGATGCCAAGGGATTTATAGGTGTCAAGAACCCGTTGTGTTGTCGCATGATCGTTCTCGTAGTTGAAATTTCGATGAACAACGGCCAGAATGTAATAATTGCGGGTGGTTGTGTCAAAAGCATAAACGATACGGTACTTCAGGCTGCCTGTGGGTTCTTCCCAAATCTTGAGTCGCCACAGGTTGTATCCAGCCTTCCATTGTTCAATCCACTTGCTGACATGGAACTTTCCGGAATGGTCATCTCCAAAATTGTGCTCAGTCAACCGGTCGATCATCTTGGGGTCTTGCTTGATTTGTTCAAGAAGAGCCAAAACTTTCCCGGCAGAAAGACGATCAGCCGCCATCAATCTACGCAAATCCGTAGCCGCATCATCATGAACTACCAGTAACCCCATAATACCCAATTTGATATTACCCGTCAAGCAGGCCAGAAACAGGGCGATTGCATTTGAATTTTTTCCCAAGTGTTGGTACAAATAGCGTGGTGCAGTCGGGCTACTGCCCTCCCAAAGCGTGCTCCTGCGGGGCACAGATGCGGCGCATGGCGCAGCTTTGGGCAGGCCCAAAGCTGCTTTGGTGAACGCGCACCAGATGTCAGGACTTAAGCCCTAACATCCCGCCAGAGGAGATAATCTCCCCTGGACCCCATGATACTCAATGAAAGGCGATTGCCCTGCCCTACTCACCGATCACATCGCCCAATTGACTCCAATAATCGGGGGGCAATTCCATGGCCAGTTTCAGGGCGCCATAGGCTCCGCCATACTCTGGATCGGCCACCATGGTGACATGGACATCGCCATAATCGCGCAGATGGTGCTCCAGGAGCGCCCCCAGACCGCGAATCCGCGACCCACCTCCGGCCAGGACGATATTGGCCAGGGCCTCGGCCTGACACTCTGGGGCAAAGCTCAATAACAGCGTTTTGATCCCTTCCACCACATCCGGCACGATGGTTTCGCAGGCCACGCGGATGGCTTCGGTCACATCCAGCGCCATCGGCTTGCCGTTGACCCGCAAGGTAACGATCACCGCCTCGGAGGCTGCTCCGACAAAAGCATGCTGCTCTTTCAATTGGCGCGCCAGAAAGTGGTCGATCTGCACCCCGGCATAGGCATCGCGGATGGCCGCTTCCAGCAAACGGTCGATATAGTGGCCCCCCTTGAGAATGCTCAATTGGCTGTCCGGGGCCGGTACGCTGCCTTTCATGGCACACAGATCGATGGTCCCTGCCCCCACATCGACAATCAGGGTATTGACCAGGCGGGAGAGGCCATAGGCCACCATGAAGGGTTCAGAAACGGTCAGGCAGAGATCCAGCAACCCTTCGGTCAACTGCAACAACTGGCGGCGGTTGGCGGCGGTGGACCTGGCCGGAACACCGATAATGCCACAGATGCGCTCACCAGCGCGGGGCTCGCACAAGGCGACGGCCTGTTGCAAGAGTTCTCTGGCCGCCTCCAGATCTTTTTCACTGGCCTCTTTCAACACGCCATCCTCCAGCGGATGAAAGAGGTCGAGAAAGGAGCGTTTATCAATCGCCTCGTCTCCGACCGCCAACGTGCGATTGAGCAGTTTGACGCCAATAATATCGCGTGGATAGCCCACAACCGTCTGCATCAGGCCCTTGTGACGGCGACTACTCATCACCGCCGTGCGGGCTGTGCCAAAATCAATGCCCAGCAACAGGGCCCTCTCATTTTTTTGATTCGTCATCCTCGTCTCCCACTGCGCCGCCATCCGTTTACCGCTCGGATAGACCATCCATCCTGTGCCGGATCCTCTGTAACCGCTGCTGCCCCAGCCACCATGCGGGTCATTTTCTCTTTGACACGCTGTGATACGCCATCCAACCATCCTTGCCAGCGTGGCGTGCCCCTCTCCTCTTGCGGCACCCCACCAGCCTGCCGCTGACGCAGCCCTTGTCCACGTCGCTGCCGGCGCCACCGTTTGACCCGCCGCGACTCCGGGCGTCGATGACGGCCTCCCCCAGCCCCGGCAGCCGGTTTCTCTGCCACTGCCCGTTGCGTCAACTGCTCTGTCGCCTGCTGCAAACGCAACAACAGCTTTTCGCTGTGCTCCAGCCAACGCAGCAAGCCCGGCGGGGGTTCGCTGCCCAGGGCGGCCAACTGCGCCACTTCCTGCCTGCTCTCTGGCAGCAATGGCACCGGCTTCTGCGCCACCGTGGTCTGACTGGCCACCTGTCCAGCCGGAAAAACCGTTCTTTGCCACAGAGCGGTAGCCGTTGGCAGGCTGCGTCCTGGGACGGTTTCGATCCAGGCGGTCTCCTGCCAACCAGCGACAGCAATCGGGGCCACGGCCAGCAACGACACCTCGCCGCGCACCGGTTGGCGGGGCACTCCAGCGACGGGAGCAACGGTCCGTTGCCAGGCACCATTCTCCCAAGACAGCTCCGGCAATGGGGCCAGTTGTGGTGTTGTTGGCAACGGATGGCGGTGCTCCAGGGGAGAGCTTTGCTCCGCCTTCTGGCGCGGTCTGGCACAGCGTTGCAATTCGAATCTCACTGCCAGTTCTACCAACCGTTCCCCCTCCGCATTGGCAGGCATCTCTGCCGGGGAGGACACGCTCTCCTCATCCAAGGTTATCTCTCCTCACCGTGAGCACAACTTCCTATCTGAGGTTGTGAAAAAATGAAACCCTACTGCGAACGCCCTCAATTCATGCCCTGCGGTGTTGAAAAACAGTCCACAGGGGCTTACGTAGCTCTGCTACGCGCGCCCCTGTGGCCCATTTCTCGCCTGGCAGGGCACGTTTGATGACCTTCTCGCTACGGGTTGCATTCTTGCACAACCTCTCTGGCGGCATGGGTGGAAAAGGTTGACAATCTCCCTCTAAAACCCGCATCTTGGAACCGGTGGCACCGTGAACGGCACACACTCTGCCCGAATATCGGTAGTTAGCCTACCATTGCATTTCCTGTCAAGACAACAAATTCATTTTACTGCCGATTGGCTGCTTTGGAGTGCCTCTATGTATACCATTGCCCTCTACAATAATAAGGGTGGGGTTGGCAAATCCACTTTGACCTTGGCCATGGCCGATTTTCTCGCCACGTTGCAGGTAGCCGGGCGTCCTTTGCGTCTGCTGGTCATCGATATGGATGGGCAAGGTTCCATCAGCACTGCTCTGCTCGGAGAGGGCTTGACGCAGCGGGCCAAAAGCGGTGGTTGCAGTATTGGCCATCTGGCCTTGCAGTTGGCCAACGGACAACAGGTCAATCTGCAGGCTCTGTTGCAAAACCGTTCTGGCAGTCGGGGCGGTCACCCGCCCCTGCCCTCTTTGACGGTTCTGCCCTCGGAACGGGAGAGCATGCTTGATTTTGATGCCAATCCATTGCGCCCCCTGACTTTGCTGTCCCAGCGTTTAAAGCCGTTGCTTGCCCAGCAGTTTGATCTGGTTTTGCTGGATCTGCCCGGCAGTCTGGATGAACGCCATCTGTTGGCCATCAACGCCCTGATCATGAGTGACGCGGTGTTGATTCCGGTGGAGTTAACCCGTCTTGCTTTGCAGGCCCTACCGGAGACTGTGCGCATGATTCGCTATGCTCAGGAAAAAAACGTTCAGGCTCTGCCGCAGCCTTTGGGGTTCATTTTGAACCGGACTGATCGGCGCAGTCGGCAATATCGCCTGCATCTGCCGGCGTTGCAAGCCCTGGCAGAGCAGCAGCAGATCCCCTGTTTCGACAACCATTTACCCCATGCTGCTGATCTGGCCAACGCCAGCGATGATACGTTGACCTTCACCTCTCTCAAGGATCGGTATGGTACCTATTATCCGCACGTCCGCAAAGTGGTCAAAGAGCTCTTTGATCGCTGGCAACATCAGCAACCATCCGCTTGATTCCATTTGTTGATCGCTTTGCAGAACGGTACGATTTTGTTAGTATGGTGGTGTTGACCATTTTTGCTTTCCTCCTGACCGGAGATACGGCATGTCCGACTGGCTGTTGACCCTTTTGAACCATTCCTGGCTGCCCTGGAGCGGTGCCTTTTTGCTTGCCGCTTTGGGTATTTATGCTTGGTGGTCACTGCTCAACCGCCACATCAGGCCGGCGCATCAGCAACTGCAGGAGCGATTGGCTGCCTGCAACCAGGATCCGGCTGCGGCATTGGCACTTTTTGAGGTTCCTTTGGGGCATGTTTCGGCGGCATCGCCGCCATTGAGTTTATCTGGACTATTGGGTGTGGCGTGGCAGGAGCGACATCTGCAGGAGATTCCCAACCGTTTTTTGGCGGTGGGGATTTTTTTTACGTTGCTTGGTCTGTTGGCTGCGGTAGCCACGCTCAACCGTGAATTGCAGGCGCCTGTGTTGCTGGAAGCCAAGGCGAGCCTGCAGACATTGCTGCAGGTGACGGTATGGAAATTTCTCACCACGGTCAGTGCGTTTTTGGTGGCAGCGCTTTATGGTCGGGCGGTGCGTTGGCATAGCGAGCAGTTGGCGCAACAGATTGGCAGCCAGCGCGAGCGTTTGCAGGAGCAACTGGCCTATCGGGCGGAGCGGGCGCGCCATTTGCCCTTTGTTGGAGTGGAACCGGTCATGGTGGTGGAGCCCAGCCTGCCGGTCCCGGAGAGCGCACCCCCCCTGCAGAGTGAGCAGCCCATGACAAGCACTGTCCCTGCCACGGAGGCCCCTGTGGCAAGTGCAGAGCCCGTCGCGACGCCTGAACCGGTACTGGTGGAGGAGCGTCACCTGGGGGTTGGCTTAGGGGGAGGTGTTGCGTTGCCCTTGGCGCAGTTGGCTGGTGCTTTTCTGCAGGATCAGCAGCAACGGCGGGCCCGTTCTTTGGTCAAAGCGGTCAGGCGCAACGGATGAACGCCATGTCGCGTCGCTCTTTTTTTCTGTTGGCCGAGTTGGGTCTTTCCGTGCTTTTTTTGGTATTGGTCTTGATTGGCAGCATGGATTTCAGCCATCGACTGCAGCAGGAAGAGCAACAAATCCATCTGCGTTCACAGACTGAGCAGGAGCAGGCCAAGCAGCAGACTCTTTTGGATCAAAACCAGCGTTTGAACGATGCTTTGCAAAAGCAGGAGCAGCAGTCGCAAACGCTGGTGCAGGATAATTTAGCTTTGTTGGACCAGAACAGCACGTTGATGGTGCAGTTGGCTCCCGATCCGCAGGGGGCGACTGCGGGCAAGCGGGTTTTGCCTTCCGGTCCGGGAGAGGTTCCGGCGGGCTCGGCTGCGGAGCAACTTTTACTCAACAATCAGCAGGCTTTGCAGCGTCTGCAGCAGGCACCGAGCGCGCCGCCGCCGGAAAAGAGTGTTCCTGCCAAGGATGATAGTTATTGGCAAAAGATGGTGGAGTCGCATCAGGATGCGCCGGTTATGCCCCCCATCCCGCCTGAAATGGTGGTATTGGACAGCCCGACTTCTGCGGTGCCAGATTCTGGCAATGCGGGCAATAATGGTGAGGGTTTTTGGGAAGAGATGGTCAGTTTTTTCCAGGGGGGTAGTCCTGGGGAGAAGGGTACTGGCAAGGGTCGTGCGGTGACGGAGTCCGCCCCCTCTCCGGTTGTGGCGGCGCAGGTGACGCACAGTGTGATCGCGGAGAGCAGTCAGGAGAGCAAGGCGCGGTTATTGCGGCAGTTGCAGGTTGATTTGCAGCGACAGCAGATTGCGGCAGACATTTATCCCAGGAGTGATGTATTGGCTTTGCCGGGTTTATTGGATTTTGCGGCGGAGGGCAGTGCTCCGGATCCGGCGGTGATGCAACGGTTGGCCTTGGTTCTGAATCAACGTTTGGCCTGTTTTTGTGCTGGTGTTCGTCCGGTGCATTGTCCTGTTGTTACCGAGTCGGCACCGATGTTGGAGGGGATTGTGGTGACTGCCTATTCTGGTGCGGCGGTATTGGGTTCTGGTGCCTTTCGTTACCATTGGAATCAGGCCAGTGGTCGTGCGGCGCAGTTTTATGTTGAATTATTGGCGGCTGACGGTTCTTTTGGTCAATGGCGTAATCGGCAAGGGGAATCTTTGTTTCGTTTGGATGGTTTTCTGCCGATGGATCCGCCTGCCGTGGATGCGAGTCAGAAGTTGCAGAAACAAGTGGCGTTGCGGTTGATTTGGCAATAGTGGATATTGAGATATTGAGATATTTATATTTACACGGGGTCCAGGGGAGATTATCTCCCCTGGCGGGTCCAGGGCGGAGCCATGGGAATTTATCTTTTGATTTTATCTTTTGATTTTATCTTTTGATTTTATCTTTTGATTTTATCTTTTGATTTTGGCGCGCTTTTCACGACAAGCCGACGCGGTTTTTGCGTCGGCGCAGCGCGCCTAATTGACGCAAGGTGATTGGATTGGCGCGCTTTTCTGCGCCAATTCAATCACCCTCCCAATGGGTTTTCCCCGTAGGTGACACAATACCGCGCGGTTAAAAGTCGGGCTCCGCCCTCCCAAAGAGTGCCCCTGCGGGGCACAAATCTGTGCGGCGTGCGCAAATGCTGCGCATTTGCTTCTTAAAAACGCCGCACATTACATGCAAGGGCTCCGCCCCTGCACCCCGCCAGGGAGCTGAGCTCCCTGGACCCGCAATTGTTGTTGTTCCATGTATTCCCCCCTAGATTGGAATTCATCTTGCAAGGCGACCCCTGTCATCCATGCGCTAACACCTTGCAATAACATGGATAAGTTTTCAATAAACACCTGCGGGAGTCGGACTCATGCGTTTCTCTCACCCCTGGATCGCCTCACCAGATCTGGCGACAGTCAACGGTGCCACCAATCGCCACACACAACCTGCGCCGCCTCAGGGACGCTTGCCAGATACAACACGGCGGGTGGAACCCGATATCTTTAACGATACCCCCCCCGCACTCGAACGCACCGAACACTGCGCCAGCGAACCAGAAACAGATCACCCAACTGTCCAACGCCACCCCTCATGGCGCTTGCCAGGACTACTGACTTTCTTGATCGTCAGTATGCTGACAGCCAGCTCGGTACAATTGACCAGCCAAATGTGGCAATGGCACCCCATACTGGGCGCGATCTTCGCCATGCTCCTGTGCGGCATAACCGGTACACTGCTGACCATCCTGTGGCGAGAGTGGCAGCAATGGCGTCAACTGCGCAAAGTAACCAGTTGGCAAAATCAGGGAGACCAACTACTGGATCGGGAAAGTTATGGTCACGCCTACCCGCTGCTGCGCCGCCTGCTGCACTTTTATCGGGGACGCAGCGACCTGCGCCTCGGCCTGGAAAGCTTCCAACGCGAAGTTGATGACGACATGGAAGATGCCGAACAGGTGGCCCTCTTCTCCGCACGCGTGTTGAGTCAAATTGATGGCCAAGCCTATCCGGTGGTCCTGCGGCACGCCTCCGGGAGCGCCTTGCTGGCTACAGTCACACCACTGCTGTGGCTGGATGCCCTGCTCTTCATCTGGCGCAGCCTGAACATGATTCAGGAGATCGCCGCCCTGTACGGCCTGCGCCTGAGCAAATTGAACGCTGCCCTGTTGCTCAAAGACAATCTGGGCTCCCTGCTGGGCGCCGGTGCCGCCGATCTGGCCGCACACGGCATCACCCAACAGGTGACCGATTCACTGACAGCCGTGCTGGCAGCCCGCGCCGGTCAAGGCGTGGCCAACGGCCTCTACATGGCCCGTATCGGCCTGGAAAGCATGCACGCCTGCCGACCACTCCCCTTCCTGGATGATGAACAACCCAGCCTGGCTCGCATCGCCAAAGCCCTGCAACAAGAAGTGAAAAATGGGCTCACCAGTACGGCACAAAAGTTTTTCGGCGGAGAGACGAAAAAATAGCGGATGGAAAGGTGGTAGGCACCACTCCTTGGGCGGTGCACCACTCCTTGGGCGATGGTGCCTGCACGCAATGTATACGAATACGCAAGGTTAAAAGTCGGGCTCCGCCCTCCCAAAGCGTGCCCCTGCGGGGCACAAATTTGGGCGCGCTGCGCAGATTTGGCTGCGCCAAATCTGCTTCGGTAAAAGCGCGCCATTACATGCAAGGGCTCCGCCCTTGCAACCCGCCAGGGGCGATGATCGCCCCTGGACCCCGCAGAAACTTCATTCAGACGCCTTGGCCTTCTTGCTGGCCTTGTAGCTGGCAAACGCCTCCGGTTTGACACGCACATCCTGATCACCAAACAACACACTCTTCAACCAGGACAAGGCAAAATCAATCAACGCCTCATCATCACCCCGCAACCGCTCCAGTTGCTCCTCCGCCACCTGATAACGCTGCAAAAAACTCGACTGAAAAACAAATTCCCGAAACTTGTCCGGGTTGGTGCTGGCCATGTAGAAAAATTCCGATACCGGCAACGAAGTGCTCACCCCATCGCCCGCCGAACGACGCTTGATGATAAACTCCATCCATTGTTGATTGCGCTCATCATAACCATCCGAGCCCTGGTCCTGACGCCACGCATCAACCTGCCAGTGACACGCCTCCCGATGCCCCAAACAAAAATCCTCCTTGATCAAAAAGTAAAACGACTCATCCTCCGCCGCTTTCTGCCGATGCAACAACGCCATGCCCAACGGATAATAACGACACGTCACCGGACGGTCACTGTAAACCGAACACCCCTCCTCCGTCACAAACGGACAACGCCCCGTCTCCTCATCCATGCGCAACATGGCCACCGGCAACTGACCCTTGCTCATGGTGTACAAGGTGGCATACTGAAATAAAAAATCCTCCGCCGACAGTTGCAAACGCCGCCGCAAACGCAACAAATCATACGGTGTCAACAGTATCTCAATGTTGCGACAACACTCGTTGAAACAGGCAATCCCCGGATGACAGCGAAACTGCATGCGATCCGTCCCCTGTAACGGCGTGGGCGCAATCACGTTGCGTACCTCACGTGGCATGTTGCGCAACTCCGGATCCCAGTTGATCACCCGGTCCCGCTCTTCCTGCTCTCCAGCCATCTTGACACCCCCATACCCCACAAACAAAAAAAGGGGAGGCAAACCAACTGCCTCCCCCACCAGCTCAATACAACCCCTTACTTGGTGACCAGATCCTTGTGCTCACGCTTGAAGGTGGTCCACTCACCGGTCTTGGGATCAATCCGGCTGTTGACAAAACATTTCCAGTTCTCTTCGTCCACGAAGTTGTAATCCATGTTGTAGTAGAAGCCCGGATAACGGGTCTCCTTGCGGAACAACATGTGACGCAAATGCGCCTCACCCGCATAGATGCGGTGATAGTTCTCCCAGGCCCGCATCAACTCATGCAGATCACGGGCAACCATCTTCTTGGAGTCCAACTTCAACTCCTGCAACTTGCGCACAGCAATTTCCATCATCGCCGTGTTGGTCACATACCACGTGCCCACACCCGCCACATACTCATCCATGATCTTCTGCAAACGCGCCTGCAGCATCTTCGGGGTGATGTAGTTGGGGTTCACATCCACAGCCGTGGTGTAATCCTTGTGCTCCATGAAAGTACGCACGGGCGCATAGATCTCCTCGGCCAACTCTTGCGCGGAACCGGGCAGGCTGGGCTTGTAGCCCTGGTTGTCCTGGCAGAACTTGACCATCGCCTTGGCCGCAATACGACCTTCAGCATGCGAACCGGACGAGAACTTGTGACCAGAAGCACCCACACCGTCACCCGCCGTGAACAGACCCTGCACGGTGGTCATCCGGTTGTAACCCCAGCTCCACTCCGCCGGAGCAATGTCCGCCGGACCACTGACCCAAATACCGCAGCAACCAGAGTGCGAACCCAGGAAGTAGGGCTCGGTCGGCATCAATTCGGAAGGCACCTTTTCCGGCTCGATGTTTTCACCCGCCCACACACCAGCCTGACCGATGCACATGTCAAGAAAATCTTCCCAAGCTTCGGCTTCCAGATGCTTGATCTTTTTCTTGGCTTCCTTCTCGCCAAACTCTTCCACATAAGAGTCGGCCAACGCCTGCAGAGCAGTATCAGTACGCATGTAGATCGGACCACGACCCTCGCGCTGCTCTTTCATCATCAAGTGGTTGCGCAAGCAGGTGGCCGGAACCTTGGCCAAACCATACGGCGGATAATCTTCCAACATTTTCTTGTTGGTGATCATGTACTCTTCACCACGACAGTTGGTGGCCCGCGCCTTGAAGAGCAGGAACCATGCACCCACCGGACCATAACCATCCTTGAAGCGCGCCGGCACGAACCGGTTCTCCATCATGGTCAGCTCGGCACCCACCTGCGCCGCCATGGCATAGGTGGAACCCGCATTCCAAACCGGATACCACGTGCGACCCATACCCTCAGCCACGGAACGGGGACGGAACACATTCACCGCACCACCCGCCACCAACAAAATGGCACTGGCTTTGTAGATGTAAATCTTGTCTTCACGATTGGAGAAACCCACCGCACCCGCGATGCGATTCTCTACGTTGGTGTCCAACAACAGCTTGACGATGAACACACGCTCTTGAATGTTCTCAATACCGATGGCCTTCTTGGCCGCTTCGGCAACGATACACTTGTAGCTCTCACCGTTGATCATGATCTGCCACTTGCCGGAACGAACCGGTTGTCCACCCTCTTTCAGGCTCTTCTCTTCGTCGCCAGGCTGCTTCCAGATCGGCAGACCCCACTCCTCGAACAACTCAACCGAGTTGTCCACGTGACGGCCCACGTCAAAGATCAAGTCGTCGCGCACAATACCCATCAGGTCATTGCTGACCATGCGCACATAATCTTCCGCTTTTTGCCCACCAAGGTAGGTATTGATGGCCGACAAACCCATGGCCACAGCACCAGAACGCTCCATGGCAGCCTTGTCCACCAAACGGATGCGCATGCCTGGGGGGGCCCAACGCATGATTTCATAGGCACAACCACACGCCGCCATACCACCACCGATGATCAAAACATCGGTTTCAACCTCAACAATATCAGGATTTCCAAAACTTCCCATGTGTCTTCACTCCCCAAAGTATCTCTATGATCTGGCGCGGGTTAATTGGCAATCGTGGGCAGTGCGCCCTCGGTATTGAAAAATCCGGGCTGATCCAGCTTGGACATATCGGCAGCCGGCTTGCCAGCATAGGGATCGATGGAACCCTCCGCCGTGGTGCGGATCGGGAACTTGAAGCGCTTGACATTACCATTGCGGAACTTGATGGTCCACATGATGGAATCGGAAGCACGCATCGGGATCACCGCACCACCCAGGGGCACGATATCCGCATAAGCACGCACTTCAATGGCCTGCTGCGGGCAAATCTTCACGCAGGAATAGCACTCCCAGCACTGCTCCGGCTCTTGGTTGAACGCCTTCATCCGCTCACGGTCGAGCTTCATCAGGTTGTTGGGGCAAATATACATGCAGGCGGTCTTGTCCTGCCCTTTGCAGCCATCACATTTGGCGGCGATTACACAGCTTGGCATCGGTGAGCCTCTCCCAAAAAAGAGTTGTTGATTGATCTTTCAAATAATCCGCCGCCGGTTATCGGGCGGCGGAATTCTCCGCGAGGTTAACCTGTCGCCGCTTTGTGCAGCTTGACCTCCACCTTCTCGGAGGCCGACAGGCCGGCATAATATCTTTGCAGAATTTCCACAACCTCTGGCCGACTGAACTCGGCAGGCGGCTGCTCCCCCTCGGAGAGCAGTTTACGCAGTTTGGTTCCAGACAACAACAGACGATCCTCTTTTCCGTGCGGGCAGGTTTTCATGGAAGCCATGCCTTGGCACTTGTAGCAGTAGAAGGTCCAGTCGATCTTCAACGGCCGGGTACGCAACTCCTCCTCGGAAACCTGATCGAAGATGTATTGCGCATCGAACGGACCATAATAGTCACCCACACCCGCGTGGTCACGCCCAACAATCAGGTGCGAGCAGCCATAGTTTTGCCGGAATACCGCATGCAACAGCGCTTCCTTGGGACCAGCATAGCGCATCTCCATGGGATAACCCGCCTGAACCACAGTATCCTTGACGAAATATTTGTCGATCAACACGTTGATCGCTTCGGCCCGCACCTCCGCCGGGATGTCGCCCGCCTTCAGCTTGCCGAGAACCTGATGCACCAACACACCATCCAGAGTTTCGACGGCAATCTTGGCCAAAAATTCATGGGAACGGTGCATCGGATTGCGGGTCTGGAAAGCCGCCACCTGATGCCACTTTTTCTCCTCGAAGAGGGCGCGGGTTTCGGCGGGGCGCATATAGATCCCTTTGTATAACTCCGGGAACTCCCCTTCCGACAACGCCTGGACCGGACCACCCAGATTGACCGGCAACTGCTCCATCACCTTCTGCACGCCCGGATGCTCCAGATCTTCCGTCTGGAAGATGGAACGGCATTCCAACCCTTTGTCGATGCTGTACTTTTCCTGCACGGTCATCAGGCCGCGAATCTCGCTGGTCTCATCGTCAACCAAGGCCACTTCTTGGCCAACGGCCAAGGCATTGGCCTGCTCTTCGCTGACCGAAAGGGTGATCGGAATCGGCCAGAAAACACCATTGGCCAAGTGGGTTTTTTCGCAGACACCGCGCCAATCCGCCGCCCCCATGAAACCATCCAGCGGGGTGAAAGCCCCAATGCCCAACATGATCAAATCACACGACTCCCGCGAGGTCATACGCACCTGCGGCAGCGTTTTGGCCTTTTCGATACCCTGGGCCAGGGCTGTACCTGTGAGCAGCAACGGCTTTAATGCACCACCACCATGCGGGGGAACCAATCTCGACATGCCTCTCTCCTCTGCGACAAAAGGGATGACCAACTTAAACACTCAATCACACGATACGATTTTTTCCCCGGAAGCGTGTAGAGCCGCAGCCAAAGCCGCCAATGCCCGCCCCCGATGGCTGATGGAATCTTTTTGTTCGCCCGTCATTTCAGCAAAGGTCTGCGCGTATCCCAGCGGCACAAAAGCGGGATCATAGCCAAAACCATTGCCCCCACGGGGCGCATCAATAATCAAACCGGACACACTGCCCGCAAAATGGTGCAAACGACCATCCGGGCAAGCCAGCGTCATGACACACTCGAAACGGGCCGTGCGTTGCGCCAACGGCGTATCCCGCACATCTCGCAGCAGTTTGGCCAAATTGGCCGCATCATCCGCCTCCGGTCCGGCATAACGGGCCGACCAAACCCCCGGTGCCCCCTGCAAAACATCCACAACCAGCCCGGAATCATCCGCCAGAGCGGTCAAAGAGGTATACTGGGCAATTTGCACCGCTTTTTTGGCGGCATTCTCCGCGAAGGTCAGTCCATCCTCGACCACCTCCGGTGCCTCTGGAAAGGCGGTCAGGTTCAACAGCTCAATGTCCGAACCAGCCAAAATACGGCGAATCTCTTCCGTTTTTTTCTTGTTGCGGGTGGCCAGGACGATCTTCACGTATATTCCGGTCCCAGATGCATATGCGTTAATAAGTAAATTAGTAAACTCTGATATGGTGCCTGTCTCTTTGCCATCTGTCAAGAGAGGAATCGCAGGGCGCGCACCATCTTGAGCAATTAATGAGAGCTCAGTAGGACAGAACAATGGATAAGCAAATTTTTTACTACAAACATTCTCTTTATGCAAGTCTTTTTTACCGGTGCATACGGTTGCACAAACTGCCTAGCGATGGTTAAATGGCCCATTATTTCTTCAATTGGGTGGTGAGGCCAGACCATCATGATGGCAAAACGAATCATTCCCTGTCTGGATGTGCGGGCTGGACGGGTTGTCAAGGGGGTGCAGTTCGAGGGCTTGGTGGATGCCGGTGACCCGGTGGAAGCGGCGCGGCGTTACGACGCGGAGGGGGCCGACGAGTTGACCTTTCTGGATATTACCGCCTCGCACGAAAACCGCGATACCATCCTGGAGGTGGTCAGCCGAACCGCAGAGCAGGTTTTTATCCCGCTGACAGTGGGGGGGGGCATCCGCACCAATGCCGACATTCGCCGCCTGCTCAATGCCGGGGCTGACAAGGTTGGTATCAATACGGCTGCCGTCTTTCGTCCAGAATTTGTTCAGGAAGCCGCCAACCAGTTTGGTGCCCAATGCATTGTGGTGGCCATTGACGCCAAATGTGTGGAGCGGAATGCGGCGGGAGCTCCCGTGCGTTGGGAGATCTTTACCCATGGGGGCCGCCAGCCCACCGGTTTGGATGCGGTGCAGTGGGCGGAACGGATGCAGACCTATGGTGCTGGCGAAATTCTGCTCACCTCGATGGACCGCGACGGGACCAAGCAGGGTTATGATCTGGCGTTGACCCGTGCCATTGCCGATGCGGTCACCATTCCGGTGATCGCCTCCGGTGGGGTGGGCGACCTCACCCATCTGGCTGACGGCTTGCACCAGGGTGGTGCCGATGCGGTTTTGGCTGCCTCCATCTTTCATTTTCGCCAGCACTCGATTCCGGAGGCCAAAGCCTATTTGCGCAGCCGGGGTCTCAATGTACGTTTGTAACCTTTATCCCCTTTGCAAGAGAACACCATGGACAGTCTGCCCGATCTGGAGAGTTTGAAATTTACCGCCGATGGTTTGATTCCCGCCATCGCCCAACAGTATGACAGCGGCGAAGTGCTGATGATGGCCTGGATGAACCGGGCCTCTCTGCAGCAAACCCTGCGCAGTGGTGTGGCCTGTTATTGGTCGCGTAGTCGGCAGGCGTTTTGGCAAAAGGGGGAGAGTTCCGGGCAAATTCAGAAGGTGCATGCCGTGCGTACCGATTGTGATCGGGATACGCTGTTGTTGCTGGTGGATCAGGTGGGGGTGGCCTGTCATACCGGACGGCGGAGTTGCTTTTATCTTGAGGCACAAGAGACGCAATGGCAGGAGATTGCGCCCGTCGAGACGGATCCGGCCCTTTTGTATGCCACAGCCAGCACGTAAGCGTTAACCTGCTCCAAAACCAAAACTTGAAATCTTTAAAAATTTTTGCGGGATCCAGGGGCGATCATCATCGTCCCTGGACCCCGCAGAATATCTAAAGATCTCAATGTTAATGCACATTAAATCTGAAACACCGAAACCTCCTCTTTCATCTGCGAGGCCATCTGCGCCAAATGGTCCGCCTTGTTCTGAACCTGACCATCCAGATTCTGCAAATCCTCGATCATGCGCCGCACCACAGCCATTTCACTGTTGATGGTGTGCGAAGAACGGGCCGTCTCCTCCACGCGCACAAACATCTCCCAGGATTGCCGGGTGGTGTGATCGATCAACGGGGCCATGCGACCCACATCCTCCGTGGCCTTGACAATGTGTCGGGTCACATCGGCAATCGATTGCGCCAACTCACTCACCGTCAACGAAACCGACCCTACCCCCTGCAACGAACCACCCATGCGCACGGCAATTTGATCGGTCTTGCTGGTCAACTGTTCCATGGTCTGGCGAATGCTGCCTATCGAAGCACTCTGCGCCGCCACCGCATCCATGATCTCCCGATTGTGCAGGTTCAAGGTGCGCATGCGTGCAGACATCTCCTGCATGAACAGACTGACCTGCTGGAAGTTTTCTTTCAACTCCCCAGCCGATTCGGCAATGGTGCCCGCCGAACGGGCCGTGTGCTGCGACAAATCACGCACCTCGTTGGCCACCACGGCAAAACCTTGGCCAAGTTCCCCCGCACTGGAAGCCTCAATGCGCGCATTGAAAGAAAGGATGTCGATCTGATCGGCTACATCATTGATAAACTCAATAATATCCTCTATTTTAACCAAAGATTTTGCCAGATTATCAACCAACAACATGCCTGATTCCGCTTCTCGATACCCCTGCTCGGTCTCTTCAGCGGTACGGTCACACTGCAGGCGAATCCGCGTCAAGGCATTGGAGATCTCCCCCACCGCCTGAGTGGCCGTGGAAACCTCACCACTGGCCGCCTGCACCGCATTGCCCAACAGATCCAGATTGCTGCGCGCCTGCTGCGAAGAGGTGGACAGATCCTCCAGATTGGTGCTGTAAACCTGGGAAGTGTCGGAAATGGTCCCCATGTCGTCGCTCATCACCCGCATCTCGCGGATGACTTTTTTCATTTCGCTCTCCATCTCCTCCATCATCAGGGAGACATCGTTCATGTTGCGATTGGCCCCCTCCGACAGGTTGGTCACCTGCTCGATGGCCCCACTGGCCAAACGAATGCCGGAAGAGACCCGCTCCGATTCAGCGCTGAGGGTCTGGACGGAATGTTCCAGCACCTGGGAATGCGAGGTCAGGTCACCGATCATGGCGTGCAGAGAACCACGCATCTTGCCAAACAAGAAGGAGAGAAAGCCAAACTCCTGAATGCGCGTGGCCGCATCCCGACCTGGGCGCAGGTCATGCTGCACCAAACGCTTCAAGTCCTGAATGACATGGTTGATGGGCGCGGTCAGCAGATGGCCCAACTTGACGCCAATATAGCCCAAGGGCAGCAGCAAAATCAGCGCCGTGACGATACTCCAGAACAGCATGCGCGTTGCCTCCCCGCTGAAATCATTCTCCGGGGCCAGCACCAACAGATGCCATTGCAAACCGATTTGTGGTGTCAAAGGCTGAACGTGACTGAGAAACTCCTCACCCTGATAGGGATACCGGCTCAATCGACTGCTATCCTCTGCCGCCACACCGCCTTGACTGCGCCGCTGCAACCAGTAGCGAAAGCCCTCCACCAGGACACCATCCTTGACCTCCTGCATGGAAACCCTCTGCGGACTCACTTGCCCGCTCTGTTTGCTCACAACCTCCTGCGCCCGGTCTGAACTGGCCACCAGCATGCCCTTTTCATCGAAAATGGCAATGCGACTGTTGGCGGAAAGCGACAACCCTTGCAGAAACTGCGCAATATCCTGCAAGACAATATCGATGGCCGTTACCCCCAACAATACCCCGTCTTTTGCGACAGGATGGGAAACGGTAATACCACTCTCCCAACGCTCCTGATATTTTTCTTCCCAGGCATAGACATCCGTCCACTGCATTTTTTGCTCCGTCACCGCCTTTTGGTACCAGGGGCGCAACCGTGGATCATAAACCTTGCGGCTGTCCTGGCCATGCAACGACCATTTGCCCTGACCATCCTTCTGCCACCAAGTCGTTTTTAACACCGTTGCCAGCAATTTTTCGATCTGTTCCGCACTGCCACCGTCGGCATCCAACAGTTGCGCCTCACCGAAACGACGATTGGCCTCTTCCGTGTCGCTCAGGCGCTCAATGAGACGCATGCGCACGCTGCCATCGTCCATCCCCTTGTGCAACAGGTGATTGCCCTGCGTATCGCCAAAATAGATCAACCGAAAATGGCTGTTGCGCCTGATTTCGGTCTCGGAAAGATTGGCAAAACCACTCCTGAACGCCTTGCTCTCCCTTTCGGCAGCAATAAAACTGGCATTGAGAGCCACCGTATAGGCCGCCGCATCCAGAAATGAGGCAAGGCGATCCATCACCTTGCCACTGCCTTGCTGCAACGTTGCGTGGGATATCTGGTGAATGTTGGCCATGGCCATGGTGTAGGCGATCAAAATCACCGCCACAGCCGGACCCACGATCATCGCAGGCAGTATGTAAGGCACCACCTTGCGTAAACGAAAAAAATGCTCCTTGGGAAAATCATGAAAAGGGGTCGGAGCCCCCTGCGCTGAACGCGCCGTTGGCACCGCACGAACCAAATTTTTGGACATGATCCTTTGCTCCATCCTGCGTTTCTCCCGATATTCCACTGCCGCACCCCCTCAAGATGGGGCAGCACACCTTCCCCCTCAATCAACACATCCTGCAGCACTGACATTGATACCCACACAGCATCATTCGCGCCATATAAAATATATCAATAATATCAATATATTAAATTATACTTCGCCACGACAACACGCGCATTCTAACAAACCGTAACAATCCCCTCACCCAAACAAGTTCCACCCCATGCACACACATCAACCATGACCGGGAACAACCTGAACACGTTAGAATCATTGTAGAAAATAATTCCAATGACAGGCAAAGCAGCGCTTTTGCGACAGACTGTCACTTTCACCTCTTTGTAACAAACTATTTTTTACACCCCATGCCGAAACTGTAAAAATTAATTTATACGCACCGCCCGCTCACCGCACTGCCTGCACAGCCAGAAGAATAAGTATTTGCCATGTAAATTCATATATTTATACCTAACGTCTCGCAAGAAGGCTTGTTCTTGTTTTATAGCTTCTGCAAATATTGCTAATTCTGCTTGACAATGACACAGCAGGTGTGCTTCAATAGAATCAGCATTCCTTTCCAAGACTCTCACTGCAACGGAGACATTCGCGTGGGCAAACTGATCGGCATTCAAGGCATCTCCATGTCAACCTACTTCGACCCCAAGCGGGCGGAAGAGTGTAGCCGGGAACAGCATTGCCCGGTGGTCACCGTGTCACGCTCTTTTGGCGCCAACGGCAGCCATATTGCGGAACTGCTGGCCGAGGCACTGACCGTCCCCTGTTTTGGATATTCCATGTTGGACGGCATCGTCCGGGAGGCCAAATCGGATAAATATCTCATGGGTCTGATTGACGAACGGGCCCCTGGTCCTTTGGAGGATTGGATTCATGCCATGTTCACCAAGGGAGAGGTTTCCCAGGCTGGTTTTTACCGTCGCCTGATCAAGACGGTGATTGCCATCGCCGAAAGTGGTGGTGTGCTGATCGGTCGTGGTGCCCATCTGATTTTGGCCAACAATCCAAAAGTTTTTCGGGTACGTATCGAGGGTTCTCTGGAGAGCTGCGCCCAGAGGGTAGCCGAACGGGAAAAGATCAAGATCAAGGAGGCCAGAGAGCGGATCGTCAAGGTGGACAACGAACGCCGACTCTACGTGCGCGAGCTCTACAGGCGCTGCCCTAGCCAGCGCGCCCACTATGATCTGGTGCTCAACTCCGATCTGCTGACGCCGGAGGCGGCTGTTGAGGTAATCCTCTTCACCATGGAAAAGATGGGTTTTTATGTGCCGGGCAGCGCATTGATCAAGCAGCAGGCACTCTGACGCCGGACAATCGCACCCAAAAAGCGCGCCATACAAACAAGGGGAGGAAATCTCCCCTTGACCTCATGCCATTTTCAAATACGATTGCCCTTGGTGAAAAGTGTTGTAACGCTGTACAACATTATGTTACAGTAAAAGCACTACTAAAAAGACGAAAGAAATATGTATAATAGCCGCACCCCACTCTCTACTTGCAGCGGAAGGAACTTTGTGCGTGGCTCCCGATCATCGACCGGTCATCCTGGTGGTGGATGATAGCAAGACCAATCTGGATCTGCTGGTGCATTTGCTCTCTGAACACTATGAAATCAGTGTCGCGTTGGATGGGGAGAGTGCGCTGGAAATTGCCTTGAGCGACCAGCCGGATCTGATTCTGCTGGACATCATGATGCCACGGATGGATGGCTATGAAACCTGTTGCC
This sequence comes from Magnetococcales bacterium, assembly GCA_002753095.1. GTDB lineage: Bacteria > Pseudomonadota > Magnetococcia > Magnetococcales > Magnetaquicoccaceae > Magnetaquicoccus. The sequence goes on along the minus strand of PDZU01000001.1, from coordinate 97,036 downwards.
GCCTGAAGATGCGGGCAGAAACGCGGGATATTCCGGTTATTTTTGTGACGGCCCGCCGCGAAACCAGTGATGAAGCGCAGGGTTTTGCCCTGGGAGCGGTGGATTATATCACCAAGCCGATCAGCCCCCCATTGGTCAAGGCACGCATTAAAACCCATCTGCAGTTGAAGCAGGCCCATGATCAGGCCCGTTTTCAAAATCAGCTTTTGGAAGAGAAGGTGTGCCAACGCACGATGGAGTTGCAGGAGACCCAACTGGCCATCGTGCGCAAGTTGGGTCGGGCTGCCGAGTTTCGCGACAACGAAACCGGCCTGCACATTGTACGCATGAGCCACTATGCACAACTGTTGGGTTTGGCCTGTGGTATGGGTGAAACGGAGGCCACACTGCTGCTCAACGCCTCGCCCCTGCATGATGTGGGCAAGATTGGCATTCCCGATCATATTCTGCTCAAACCAGGCAAGTTGACCGACGAAGAGTTTCGCCTGATTCGCAACCATCCAGAGATTGGTGCCGAGATTATTGGCAAGGAGGAGTCGCCCCTCCTGAAGATGGCCTTTCAGATTGCCTACACGCACCATGAAAAATGGGATGGCAGCGGCTATCCCCGTGCCTTGCGCGGCAGCGCCATTCCCCTGGTAGGACGTATTTCGGCCATTGCCGATGTGTTCGATGCCATCACCAGTGCCCGCCCCTATAAAAAAGCGTGGCCGATGGAAGAGGCTCTGGCATGGCTGCAGGCGCAGAGCGGGTACCATTTCGACCCCCATCTGGTGGCTCTTTTTCTGGCCGAACTACCCAAGGTACAACGCATCAAAGAGCGTTTCAGCGAAACCCATCCCTGATTGTCACCCGCAACGGAGGAAGCATGTTCTGGCGCCGCCACACCATCCAGGCCAAACTGTTGACCAGCTTTCTTTCCATTGCCGTGATTTTATTGGGCATGATGCTCTTCTATTACCAGATACTGATGTCGGCCCGGGATCAGGCCCAAGGGAACATGGCCCAACTCTGGCGGGAGATGGAGTTGGCAGAAAATATTTTTGCCACCATGTTGCGGGCCCAGGCGTGGCAGGAGTATATCAACGCCCCGAAGGTGATCCAATTTTTGCTGCAGGATGCGCACACCTATGCCGCAGAGTTTCAGGAGAAACATCGGCATCGGGACAAGGAACGGGTCGCCCAAACCGAACAACTGATCACGCTGATGGGCAGTTTTCACGACTCCTTTCGGGTGATCGTGCGTTTTTGGCAGGAGAAGGGGCTGGATGAGGAGTCTGGTCTGCAGGGTGCCATGCGCCAGGCGGCCCACACCCTGGAAGAGTTGTTGGAGCAGTTGGAGCAAAACCACAGCACCGTTCCCGGCGCTTCCAACAGTTATCTGACCATGCGTCGGCTGGAAAAGGATTATCTCAACCGTCGCGATGAAAAATATCTGCACCGCCTCATGGATATTTTGCAGGGTTTGCAGCACCGTTTTCGCACGGCACCCCTGGCCGCCACGGAACAGAACCCGTTGTTGTCCGCCCTGCAGGAGTATAAAAAATATTTCTTGCTGGTGGTACAGCAGGATCAACTGATCTCTGAGCAGAGCACCATGCTGGAGAACAAGCTTGCCAACATCAAGAAATTATCGGCGCAGTTGATCCAGCACACCAAGGATGAGATGACCGCCCAGTCGGCGGACACCTGGAGCACACTGGCACGGCAGATCGAGAGTGGTTTATGGTTTTCGGTCAGCACCATCATTCTGGGACTACTGTTGATTGGGGTCATCATCAACCGCAACATGGTGCGCCCTTTGTTGCGCCTGCAGAGTGCGACCGTGGGCATTGGCCGGGGTGAGGATCGCACCGACTGGTCCACGCTGCAGACTGCCGATGAAATTGGCGATCTGGTGCATGCCTTCCGCAAGATGGTCAGCGCGCTGCAGGCTTCGCAACAGGAGTTGGAAAACGCCCGGCAGAAGGCGGAAGTGGCCAATCTGGCGAAAGGTTTTTTTGTCGCCAACATCAGCCACGAAATTCGCACTCCCATGAATGCCATCCTCAATCTGGCCCATTTGTGCCTGCACACGCCGACCACCCCGCAACAGCAGGATTACCTGGAAAAGATTCACGGTGCGGCCCAGGCGTTGCTGCACATCATCAACGATGTATTGGATTTTTCCAAAATCGAGGCGGGCAAGATAACTCTGGAGGTGATCCCCTTTCACCTGGATAACGTCTTGAGCGATCTGGCCACTTTGGTGATGAACAAGACGGCCAACCAACGGGTGGAGATCATCTTTTCTACGGCGCGTGGTATGCCCCGTTCGCTGCTGGGCGATCCCACCCGTTTGGGGCAGGTATTGCTCAATCTGGTCAGCAATGCCATCAAGTTTACCGAACAGGGCGAAATTTTGCTGACTATCGAGCGATTGCAGGAGGAGGAGGAGGCGGTAACGCTGCTTTTTGCCGTCAAGGACAGTGGCATTGGCATGAGTCCCGAACAGGTGCAGCGGCTTTTTCAGGCATTTTCGCAGGCTGACAACAGCACCACCCGCAAGTATGGTGGCACCGGTTTGGGGTTGGTGATCAGCAAGCATCTGGTGGAGAGCATGGGTGGGGTGTTGCAGGTGGAGAGTCAGTTGCAGGCGGGCAGCACCTTTTCTTTCAGCGCCCGGTTTGGTTTGGGCGAGCAGAATCGGCGGCGCACCCTGCAACTGCCGGAGGAGATACGCCAGAAGCGGGTTTTGATCGTCGATGACAACCATTCCAGCCGCAAAATGTTGCGCACGGCTTTGGAGTCATTTTCCTTTCAGGTCACCACCTGCGCTTCTGGTCTGGAGGGATTGATTGAGTTGGAGCAGGCGATACAAGAGGACAAACCGTTCGATCTGCTGTTGTTGGACTGGTTCATGCCCGGTTTGGACGGCCTACAAACCTTGCGCTGTTTGGACGCCCTTGGTCGGCCTGCCCACACTCCGGTGTTGTTGCTGATTCCGCTGACCGAGCAACTGTTGGCGGAGCGGGAGTTGGCACTGTTGCATCCGGGGGCCTGTCTCAACAAACCGGTACAGATTTCCACCCTGTTTGATACGGTGATGCAACTGTTTGGCAAGCAGGCGGGTTTGTCGGTAGCGGGCACGCGGCGCACGGCCACGTTGGCCCAACCCAAGCAGAGCATTCGTGGGGCACGGGTGCTGGCGGTGGAGGATAATGCGGTCAACCAACAGGTGATTCAGGCGTTGCTGCAGATGGCTGGGGTAGAGGTGGAGTTGGCGGGCGATGGGCAGCAGGCGGTAGAGATGGCGGCCACTGGACGTTTTGAGTTGATTTTGATGGATCTGCAACTGCCGGTGTTGGACGGCTTGCAGGCGACCCGTCTCATCCGTGCCTTACCGCAGGGGCAGGCGTTGCCGATTGTGGCGGTCACTGCCGATGTGATGGTTCAGGATCTGGCCCATTGTTGGGAGGCCGGGATGGATGATCATATTGCCAAGCCCATTGATCCCAACAAGCTGTTTTTGGCTTTGAACAAATGGATCAAGGGCAGGGATCGGGATGCTATGGAGGTGGAGGAGACCCCGCCAGAGATGCTGGCACAGCCTGTCAACCCGGCAGTGGCCCCGGTGCATGGTTTGCATCTGCCCACTGGGCTTGCCCATACGGCTGGTGATCTTGGTTTATATCGCACGCTGCTGGAGCGTTTTTTGGGCCATCATGCCCAGGATATACGCAACATTCAGCAGGCGATACAGCAGGGAGACATTGCTCTGGCCAAGCGTTTGGCCCACACTCTGAAGGGGGTAGCGGGCACGTTGGGTGCGACACAACTGGAGCTGTTGACGGCGGAGATTGAATCCTGTCTGACCCGTGATCTGCAGGAGGGCAAGCCTTGCGTTTCCACGGCCTGGAGTGAAGCCTTTGCCCAGGCGTTGGTCTCGGCGCAACAGTTATTGAGCACTCTGCCCAGCCATTCGCGTCATGTTCCGGTTGAAAAGGATCTGCCTTTTGATACAGGGCAGCTACGGCACCTGTTGGATGAATTGCTGCCGCATGTCGAGAAGAGGCGTCCCAAGAATTGTGAGACCATTTTGACGCAACTGCTCAGCATCCCGTGCCCGGCGGAGTTCAGTTCGGAGATTGGCAAACTGGCGCAGTTGATTCAGACCTACGAGATGAAAGGGGCGTTGCACTTATTGCAGCAGTTGGTGCAACGGTTGCCCTCTCACCACTGACGCTGCAGACGTTTTTTCATTCACAAGGAGGTCCAGGAGGAGATTATCTCCTCCTGGTAGAGGTTTGGAGACGAAGTCTCCAAGAACTTGGCTTTTATGTGGCGCGCTTTCACCGAAGCAGATTTACGCAGTAAATCTGCGCAGCGCGCCAAAATCTGTGCCCCGCAGGGGCACGCTTTGGGAGGGCGGCAGCCCGACACGCCCTTTGCGATCACGGTAACGCAGTGAAAAGGCACAAAAAAGATCGTGCAAAGAGCTCACGCAAAGAGCTCACGCAAAGGGCTCACGCAAAGGGCTCGCGCAAAGAGCCCACGCAAAGGGCTCACGCACGGGCGACCATGGGCCCGATGCGCTTGCCGGCCAGGAGATGGACATGGATATGGTAGACCTCTTGTCCGCCATCGTCGTGGGTATTGATGATGGTGCGGTAGCCCGCTTCGGCGACGCCCAGCAGGCGGGCTATGTGGGCCACCCGTTCCAGGAGATGCCCGGCCAGCCCACGGTCGGCCTCGGTCAGTCCGTCCAATGAGGGGATATGGCGCCGGGGGATGACCAGTACATGCACTGGCGCCTGGGGAGCGATATCGGCGAAGGCCAGCACGTCATCGTCTTCATAGATCCGTTTGGCCGGGATGGTTCCGGCGCTGATTTTGCAGAAGATACATTGTTCTGACATCTGACATCTCCCAGATAATTTCCGAAAAGAATGGGCGACCGGAGCCGGTCTGTAAGCCGGGTTCTGTCTCCTGCTGTTGGCGGACAGCGGGGAGATGATCATTCATCTGGTCGATCTGTTACCAGACCGCTCGTGCGACCGACCCGGGGACTGGACGGACCGTCTTGATCGCCCCCCTATTTGGTCTTGCTCCGGATGGGGTTTTCCCTGCCACTTGCGTTACCGCAAGCGCGGTGTGCTTTTACCACGCCGTTTCGCCCTTACCAGCAATCGCAAGAAGATCCTGCGATCCGGCTGGCGGTTTATTTTCTGTGGCACTTTCCCTGGGGTCGCCCCCGCCGGGCGTTACCCGGCATCCTGTCCTGTGGAGCCCGGACTTTCCTCTGTCTGGACGACAGCGATCACCCGACCTGCTCCGATCTTTTTTTTACAGCCCACGCCTGTTTCTGTTTATGGTACAAAATTGAGCAAACGGTCAAGTGTTGCTGGTGTGGCAAGCGCATTTGAAACTGGTATGGGGTCAAGAGGAGATTATCTCCCCTGGGGAGCATAGCTGCCGGAGAGCAACTCCTCCTGGATCAGCAGGATTTCTCGTTCCAGGTTGAAATAGAAATCCGCAATAATCATCGTAGCGGTCAGGGAAAGTAAGGATCAGCACTGGCCGTTTCTTTTCGGTGGCAAAATCCGAGAAGGGGAAGGGGATCAACACCAAATCACCCGGTTCACAGATCATTCCACACCTCGTCATCCTGGTTGTCCCACACCTTGCGCATGGAGCGTTCCTGGGCAGTTTTCAATGGATCGGTATCCGCTTTATCGATTCCGTGACGGTGGGCAAGATAACCGATGAAGTCCAGCACCTCTTTGAGGAGGGGATCTGGCAAGTGACGTATTTCGTGTTGGACTCTTTCGGAAAGGTTGGCAGCCATCGTTTTTCCTCCTGTTGTTTGATCCGGCACTGGGCTCCGACTACTCGCAAAGTCACTATGACATGAGATGGACCGATTTCTTATGCGAGCCGACAACACATCCTGTTGCCCTCAACCCCATGCCCTCGTCACGCATCCTGATCGCCAACGACACTGTACTGATCGGCGATTTCAGATCCTCCATAGGCGCTCCATGGGTCTCGGAGAATCGGATGCCGCAGACTGAACAGCGCAGCAGTACACGATTCCCGTTATGCACGGTGGCGTACCGCTTATCAAGGACGGTCCCGACATGCTGGCACGACGGACAGATAATAGTTTCAATAATATTCATAAGGCTGATTTACAGTCTCTGTCAGCATCAGTCAAGGGCGATCAGAACAGTCGGAGCCCAGTGCCCAACTGGCACAGAATGTGAAAATGGACAGCGTGGGAACTCTTTGATGTTTCGGAAAAACAATAAAATGCACGCGGAGATTTATGAGTCAATCGAATTTACTTATGCCTGAAATCTGGCAAAATCTTCCGTTTGGTGTTGGTGTTTTGCCGATATGGATTGTTTTTGCGTCATCATTGGTTGTTGAAATTGTTGGTTAAGATATTAGTAGTAGTTTTTGTGATGCCTGGTTTGTGGTTGCATGGTCATGGGTAGGCGGCTTGGAGCTTTGCTTTAACATGCGACAGGGGGTTTGGCAGGTGAGCCGAGACGAATACCATCGCCTTTTTGCAGATGGTGCAGATCATGGGATCCTTGCCACGGAACAGAGTCTGCCTTGTGCGCCAGTCCAAGGCTGGCTCGGCAGCTTCTGAATTTGGTAGCAGTTTGTCGGTGATTTGTTTGTATGCGGTTTTCACCCGACTGGCCAACAGGCCGTAGTGCCGGATCACGTTGAAGTAGTGTGGAGGGATGTGACGGATCAGTTTTCGGATGAACTCAATTGTCCGCAGGGTATAGAGAACGGGCCGTTCGTGGTTGCGGTAGTCTTTGAACTGAAAGGTGATCATTTCACCGGTGTAATCGATGATGCGGAGCTCGGATAACGGTGGACGGCGGGCATATCTGCCGATGTATTTGACCGTGCATTTGAGTTTCTGGCGTTCGCCCGATGCGTGGACGAAGAATCCCTGCTGGTAGATTTTTCTGAGATCGTCGAAGAAGGAGCGCATGACGTCAGGATCGGAAAATGGTTTGAAGTCAGGGTCAGGTGATTCCGACTCCAGGTTTTTGGTGATGATCCGTTTGAGGTGTTTTATGAGCAGTGCCTGGTAGCGTTTGTGGAGCATTTTCGGAGGGAAGCCAGAGTAATGGATCCACTGAGGGTTGTCGGTTACAACGAACACCTCCCTCTGTTTGGCTGTAGGATCCTTCTTCTTGCGCTCGATGAACCGTGTATACCGCTCTGCTTTGCCGGAGAGCATTAGCCCTCCAGCGCTGATGATGATGTGAATGTGGACGTGTCGTTTCAAGTCGCTGCCAAAGGTATGGAGGACGGCGATGATGGCTGGATAGAATCCCTGCTCGGCGCAGAACGTGATGAGAGTTTCTGTGCTGGCGGCGAAGACAGCATTGAGCAACGAGCGTTTTTCAAAAAGCAGCTCGCGGAACTGAGATGGAACGGTAAAGGTGATGTGGAAATAGTTGCAGTTTGGGAACATCTGCTCCACATTGGCTACCCAGTTGTCTGATTGCACTTTGGCGCACACCGAACAAAAGCGGCTTTTGCAGGACCGTGGGATGTGGCAGGTTTCATCAGGGTGATCTGGGCAAGCGTAGGTGGCGTATCCGAGACCGTCGGGCTCTCGGCAATTGAGGATCTTCCAGACGTTGTAGGCCACGTACCATGTAACCAGCGTCGGGTAGACTGCAAGGAACCGATCCCAGTTGTCGTGGAAGATTTGCTTGAGTGTGAAGTTGCCTTTCCGGACTATTTCCATGACCGGCGATTATAGAGGAGCAGGCGAAGATGGGAAGGTTTTGCAACAGCAGGGCTTTTGGGATCGGCACGATCCCCAATGGGGAGTGGGGCAGAGATCCACGGTTTTGCTGTTGACTTTTTGCCCCGAAGGGGCACAATGTTCCAGAGACCATCCGTCAGAGTTGCACCATACTCCTGTCGGCGCAAGCACTTCTCCCATTGTGTGAGTCACCATGCGTTCTTTTCCTGTTTCACAACGCCTAGTTGTCCTTTCTCTGCTCGCTGTGGCTCTGCCGTTGGGGGGGTGTTCGTTTTCCCTGCCCCGCTGGCAGCCTGAACAGATGCAACCACAGAGCCGGCAATGGCAGGCCCGTCTGCCCCATGACGGTTCCCAGGTTGCATTGTTGGGCTGGTGGAAACAATTTGACGATCCCGTACTGCCTTTGCTGATCGATACCGCCAACGCCAGCCATCCCACACTGCAACGGGCCCTGGCCGCCATCAAGGAGGCCCGCGCCACCACCCAACAGCGGCAGTCGGATCTTTTGCCCCGTATCGATGGTTCGGTCAGCAGTCAACGGGTGGGAGATCGCAGCGACACCAAACCGGGATCGATCAATACCGCCTACCCGGAAGCGCTCAATACCAACAGCGGCCTGGATGCCAAATGGGAACTGGATCTTTTTGGTGGCTTGCGCCAGGCCCAGACAGCTGCCGAGGCCCGCCTGAGTGGCCGCCGTCATGCCTGGCATGAGGCCCGCATCTCCCTCTCTGCCGAGGTGGCCGGAAAATATTTGCAGTATCGTGCCTGTCGCCAACTGTGGCGCCTGAACCAAAACGAGGCCGACTCCCGCCAAGAGAGCGCCCAGTTGACTGAAATTGCCGTCCAGGCTGGCCTGCAGGCACCGACAGAACTGCACCTGGCACAGGCCCGCCAACAGGAAGCACTCTCTGCACTCAGCGCCCAGGAAGCGCTGTGTGCCCAAAGCGTCAAATCCCTGGTTACGCTGAGCGGGTTGGAAGAGGCGACGCTGCTCAAGCTGCTTGATGATCCCAGCGACCGTCTGCCGCAACCGGCCACTTTTGAAGTCCGCAGCCTGCCTGCCGACCTGCTCACGCAGCGGCCCGATCTGGCGGTGTTGGAACAGGATGTTATCGCCAGCATCGCCGACATGGGACAGGCCGATGCCAACCGTCTGCCCCGACTCACCCTCTCTGGCACCATTGCCCTCAACGCCCTGCAGACCTCCCACGCCGTGATCGCCACGCAACCGTGGGCCTTGGGACCGCAGTTGGCTCTGCCCCTGTTGGACGGAGGAGCCCGGCAGGCACGGGTTGAAGAGGCGGCGGCCCGCCACGAACAGGCCGTGGCCCGCTATCAGGCGGCAGTACGCAGCGCTGTGGAAGAGGTGGAGAGCGCTCTGGTTACCCTGGAGAGTGCCCGCGTGCGACTGCAGGCGGCCCAGGCCACAGTCGAACACCAGCACAGCCTGTTGGTGTCCCAACAGCAGTGGCAGCAACAGGGTGGCATCAGCCGTCTGAGTCTGGAAGAGTTTCGCCGCACCCTGCTGGCTGCGCAACGGTCGGAAGTCACCCTGCAGCGGGAGCGCGTACAGGCTTGGATCACCCTTTATAAATCCCTGGGTGGCGGTTGGCAGGTGGATCAGCAAGATCCAGCCAGCGCCTCTCTCCCCTCACAGCAACGAGACGAACCATGATCTCTTTCCTTCATTCCTGTGGTCGTCGCCTGTGGCCTGCCGCTGCGGCTCTCCTGTTCAGCAGCAGCCTGCAGGCTGCTCCCCCGTCGGCGGTGTTGAGCGTACACACCGTCACCCCACAAAGCGCCTCCTGGACACTGAGCGAACGGGTCAGCGGGGCCATCGCCGCCTGGCAGGAGGCAGTGGTGGCTGCCGAAATCGGTGGTCTGGCCATTACCGATCTTCCGGTGGATGTGGGCACAACGGTGCGCCGGGGACAGCGCCTGCTGTTGCTCTCCCAGGAGAGTGTCAAGGCCAGCCGCAACCAGCAACTGGCCAATGTGGCCAAGGCCAAAGTCAGCCATGAAGAGGCGCTGGCCAATGCCGAGCGGGCCCGCAAGGTGGTGGGCATCGGTGCGCTTTCGGAGCAACAGATTACCCAATATTTGCTGGCCGAAAAGAGCGCCAAGGCCGCCCTGCAGGGGGCAGAGGCGGCCTTGCAGGCCGAAGAGGTGCGTTTGAAGCAGACGGAAATTCTCGCCGTCGACGAAGGCACCATCAGCGCCCGCAGCGCCACGCTGGGCAGTGTGGTGCAGCCCGGTGTGGAGCTGCTGCGCCTGGTGCGGCAAAATCGTCTGGAGTGGCGCGCCGAACTGACCGCCGATCAGTTGTTGCGCGTGCAGAGTGGTCAAAAGGCCCGTCTGAGCTTGGCCGATGGTCGGCAACTGGAGGGGGCGGTGCGCATCGTGGCACCGACGTTGGACAACGCCACCCGCAAGGCGTTGGCCTATGTTGATCTGCCGCCAGGGAGTCCGGCGCGGGCGGGCATGTTTGCCCAGGGCGAGATCATCGTTGGTAATCAGGAGGCGGTGACCGTGCCGCAAAGTGCCGTAGTGCTGCGCGATGGCAACCGTTATCTTTTTGTGGTGCCGGGCACAGAACAGGGTGGCGTGCAGAGTGTGGAACAGCTCAAAATCAGCACCGGTCGCCATGTGGGCGAGCGGGTAGAGGTGACCTCCGCGCTGCCGTTGACCGCCCGCGTCGTCGCCAGCGGGGGGGCCTTCCTGAAACAGGGCGACCGGGTGCAACTGACCGAGGCAGCGCAACCGGAACAGGGCAGCCAGCCATGAATGTCTCCTCCTGGTCGATTCGCAACCCTGTTCCGGCCATTCTGCTATTTGCGCTGCTGACCCTGTTGGGTTTGGGCTCTTTCCGCTCTTTGGGCATCCAAAATTTTCCCGACATTGAGGTGCCGGTGATCACCGTCCAGGCCACCATGGAGGGGGCAGCCCCGGCCCAGATGGAGACGGAGATCGTCCGCAAAATGGAGGACTCCATCGCCACGCTGGGTGGGGTGGAGCATGTACGCTCTAACATCAGCGACGGTTCGGCCTTGATCGCCATCGAATTTGTCATCGACAAGGATCCAGAGGTGGCTTTGAACGAGGTGCGCAACGCCATCGATACCGTGCGCACCGATCTGCCGCAGGAGATGAACAATCCGGTCATCTCCAAGGTGACCACCAGCGGCAAGGGGTTGGTGACCTTCGTGGTGCATGCCCCGGCCATGGATATGAGCGACCTCTCCTGGTTTGTGGATAATGATCTCTCCAAGGCCATCCTGGCGGTACCGGGGGTGGGCAAATTTGCCCGCATCGGCGGGGTGGATCGGGAGGTTCAGATCGATCTGAATCCACTGCGCATGGCCGCCTTGGGCATCAGTGCCGCCGAGGTATCTGCCCAACTCAAGAAAATACAGCAGGATTTTTCCGGCGGGCGCGGCGACCTGGGCCATGGCGTGCAGGCGGTTCGCACCCTGGGTGCGCTCCCCTCCGTCGAACCGTTGATCCAACTGGAACTGGTGCTCAACGATGGCCGTCGCCTGCGTCTCGATGAAATTGCCACCGTCAAGGACGGCATCGCCGAACCGGCCACCATCGCGCTGCTGGATGGCAAACCCACCGTGGCCTTCGAGATCACCCGCATCAAGGGTTCCAGCGAGGTGACTGTGGCCAATGCCGTGCGCAAGGCGGTGGCTCTCTTCCAGGTGGAGCACCCCCAGGTCAAGATCGAAGAGGCTTTCAACATTGTCGCCCGGGTGCAGGACAACTATGAGGGCTCCATGGAGCTGCTCTATGAGGGGGCATTTTTGGCCATTCTGGTGGTGTGGTGGTTTCTGCGCGAATGGCGCGCCACCTTTGTTTCGGCCACGGCGTTGCCTCTCTCGATCATTCCCACCTTTTTGGTCATGCGGCAGGCAGGTTTCAGCCTGGACACCCTGACCCTGCTGGCCTTGGCCCTGGTGGTGGGGGTTCTGGTGGATGATGCCATCGTGGAAATTGAGAACATTGTTCGCCATCTGGGCATGGGCAAATCGCCCTATCAGGCGGCCATGGAGGCTGCCGATGAGATTGGTTTGGCGGTCATCGCCACCACGTTGACCTTGGTGGCGGTCTTTTTGCCAACCGCCTTCATGGGGGGGATTCCGGGCAAATTTTTTCGTTCCTTTGGGGTCACGGCGGCGGCGGCTGTTTTGGTCTCCTTGATGGTGGCCCGCCTGCTCACGCCGATGATGGCCGCCTATCTGTTGCGTCCCTTGCCGGAGCATCCCCCGGAAAGTCCCCTGATTCACCGCTACCTGGGTTGGGTGCGCTGGTGCATAACCCACCGGCGCAGCACCATCGTCTTGGCGGTTGCCTTTTTTATGGGTTCTCTGACTCTGGTGCCCCTGCTGCCGAAGGGGTTCATCCCGGTAGCCGACCGGGCACAGACCATGGTCAATCTGGAGTTGGCCCCCGGCAGTTCCTTGGCCGAAACCGAACAGATTACCCTGCAAGCCAATCGCCTGCTGCAGGGCATGCCCGATGTGGTACGGGTTTTTGCAGCGGTGGGCATGGCGGCCAGTGCCGATCAGGGCCCCTTGGGGGGTGGTTTCAGCAGTGATGTGCGCAAAGCCGCCTTGACCATCAACCTGACCCATCGCCAGCAGCGCAAGCGCTCGCAACTGGCCATTGAGGCGGAGATTCGCACTCTATTGCGCACCCTGCCTGGGGTACGGGTCTCTATCGCCTCCAGCGAACCGGGTGCCAAGCTGCGCGTCTCTCTGGCCAGTGATGATCCAGATGCTCTGGATGAGGCCATGCGCAACCTGGAGACCGATCTGCGCACCTTGAGGGGGGTGGGCAATATCACCTCTGCTGCCACGCTGCAACGCCCGGAGATTCACATCATCCCCGACTTTGTCCGGGCCGCTGATCTGGGCGTCAGCAGTGAGGCGCTCTCCCGCACGGTACGCGTGGCCGGGGCTGGGGATTACAAGGTGTTATTATCAAAACTCAATTTACCACAACGGCAACTGGCCATTCGGGTACGCCTCGACAAACCTTGGCGACAGGATCTGGAGACCATCCGACAGTTACCGGTGGCGGCCAAACGGGGCACGGTTGCATTGTCTGCTCTGGCAGAGGTCAAAATGGCCAGTGGACCAGCGCAGATTACCCGCATGGACCGCATGCGCAACGCCTCTGTCGATGTGGAGTTGGGTGATCGGATCATCGGTCAGGTGATGGTGGAGGCGGAAGCCTTGCCTGCCCTGCGCAATCTGCCCCCCGCCGTCAAGCACCCCATGGAGGGGGATGCGCAGCGCATGACCGAATTGTTCAGCAGTTTTGGCGTGGCCATGGGCATTGGCGTGTTGTGCATTTACATGATCCTGGTATTACTGTTTCACGATTTCTTGCAACCGATCACCATTTTGGCAGCTCTGCCTTTTTCGTTGGGTGGGGCTTTTGTCTCGTTGTTGGCCACAGGCAACTCTTTTTCCATGCCGGCGGTGATTGGCATCCTGATGCTGATGGGTATTGTGACCAAAAACTCGATTCTGCTGGTGGATTATGCGGTGATGATCCGCCGGGAAGAGGGTTTGCCCCGTTTGGAGGCGATGCTTCTTGCCTGTCAAAAACGGGCTCGACCGATTGTGATGACCTCCATTGCCATGGGAGCTGGCATGTTGCCCGTGGCGCTTGGCTTGGGGGCCGAGCCCAGTTTTCGCGCCCCCATGGCGGTGGTGGTAATCGGAGGGTTGATCACCTCTACGGTGCTCTCCCTGCTCTTTATTCCGGTGGTTTACACCTATATCGATGATCTGTTGCTGGTTCTGCGTCGTTTGTTTGCCTGGTTGCAGCATATGAATCATCGTGCAGGATAGATAGAGAAATAAATTGCACCAAAACAACGGCGGGTCCAGGGAGCGCAGCTCCCTGGTAGGTCCAGGACGAAGTCCTGGGACTTTGCTTTTGCTTTTGGCGCGCCTTTCGCAACAAGCCGACGCGCTTTTTGCGTCGGCGCCGCGCGCCTTATTGACGCAAGAGGTGCGGGTTGGTGCGCCTTTATGCGCCAATCCGCACCTCCCCCCAATGGGTTTTTCCCGCAGGTAAATCTGCACGCTCCCGAATCATGACACGCGTCCATCGAATACAATAATATTAGTCATGACTGGCGATGCGAATAGTCGGGCATCCGCCCTCCCAAGGCGTGCCCCTGCGGGGCACAGATTTGGGCGCGCTGCGCAGATTTGGCTGCGCCAAATCTGCTTCGGTGAAAGCGCGCCATTACAAGCAGGGCTTCGCCCTGCACCCAGCAGGGGCGGTGACCGCCCCTGCACCCCGCAATAATTTTTAAAAGATTTATTGTTTGTCTGCCGACTCTGGAATCTGCGCATCCATCCAAAAACGCAAACCGGTATCTACCTTGAGGGTGTAGAAACGGGGCTGCTCGAACGCATACCAACCATAACCACGCCAACGCCCGCCACCAAACGACCAGGGGGGCAGATGATGCTCGGCAGCAAACTGGGCCATAAACGACTCCAACACCAACCCCTCCACCTGCGGGAACAAACGCCTGAACAGGGAACTGCTCATCCACACCGCCACCACCTTGCCGGAACGGTCCGCCTGCAACGTCAAATCATCCGGCAAACTCTGCTCCCGCAAACGAGAAAAACCCCGCCACCCCTTGCCGGAGAGCTGCACAAAACCATAATAACCCTCCTCCTCATGCTGCAACTGCAACTCCAGGCGCTGCTTGCTTAACGCCATGGCCTCCTTGATCGGCATGCCCAAATAAAGACCGGCAACCACCGGCATGCCCTCGCGCAACGCGCTGCCCCACCCCTCACCAGCCACGCAGCACAACACCCATAGGCCCAAAATCAACCGCCTCATGCACTGACCCGTTCCAAAGCGGCAGCATAAAAACCATCTCGATCCGCCTCGCCCATCTCCACCCGCAGATCTCCCCGCGCATCGCAGGGCATCCCCGCCGGTCGGCTCTCACGACGACGCCAGGCCGGATGGGCGGCCAGAAAACGCTCTACCTGCTCCTCGTTTTCCTCCGGTTCCAGCGAACATGTGGCATAAACCATCACCCCGCCCACCGTGACCCGCGCCGCCACAGCCCGTAAAATACGCGCCTGCTCGCGCACCAAACGAACAAGATCTTCAGGCTGCCGCCGCCACTTGATCTCTGGATGACGACGGATCACCCCAGTCCCACTGCAGGGCACATCCAGCAAAGCCCGATCAAAAGTCCGCCCCGCCAGCAAAGCAGGATCCCCGGCATCGCCAGTGATCATCTCAACATTCTGCACCCGCAAACGCTGCAAATTTTCCAGCATGCGCGGCAGGCGGGTGGCATCCTTCTCCACCGCCGTCAAACGGAGCTGGTTGCCCGTCAAGGCAGCCAAATGGGCCGTCTTGCCGCCAGGAGCAGCACAGGCATCCAGAACGGCCTCCCCCACTTGCGGCGCCAACAACGGCGCCACCCACTGTGCCGACTGATCCTGCACCGCAAACCAACCGTTGCCATAACCGGGAATTTTTTCCACCGCCCCCTCGCCAGGTCGGAGCGTCATCGCCTCCGGCAACGCCGCACAGCGGGAAAGCAAACGCTCCGCCAAAACAGCCTCAAACTTTTCCAACGACGTCGCCAGGGTGTTGACCCGAATGGTCAACGGCGGCACCTGATTGCCCGCCTGCAAACGGCGACGGGTCGCCTCCTCCCCCAAACGGTGCCACCAACGCCGCACCAACCACTCTGGATAGGACTCCTGCAGCGCCAGACGCTGCACCGGATCGCCGATCTTCTCCCACAACGCCGCACGATCCAACCGCAATACCGCCCGCAATACCCCGTTGGTAAAGCCTGTCCAACTCTCCTCTCGGCGCCCCTTGAGCAGCTCGACCGCCTCAAAAACGGCTGCCCGCTCTGGAACACGCAGGTAGAGCGCCTGATACAGCGCCGTGCGCAATACCGCCCAAAGAAAATGATGCTTTTCAGGCAAAGGACGGCTCATGCAACGCTTGAGCAGTTCATCCAATGTAGCCAAATAACGCACGCTACCCGTGGCAATCTCCATCGCCAAAGCCCGATCCCGTCCCGACAACCGAGCCGCCGTGGCAGGCAACTCCAAAGGGGCCGCACTGCGCAAAACCCCCATCACCGCCTGTACCGCCGTCAAACGTGGCATTTCCACTCTCCCATCTTCATCCCGGAAAATCTCCTCAAGTTTCCAAGGCAGATAACCGATAGTTACCCTCAAGGTCGCATTGTCGATCCGTGAGGCGGACGGAGATTCCCCTCACCCCTTTGATGGATCCCGCACGGGTCGGGTTGACCCTGTAAAATAAGCAACCCACGCTTATCCATGGACGGAAACCGTTTTGTCTGAACAGGGAGGTTTCTATGCTGAAACCCTCTTGCCGACCATAATCGGCCCACTCCCGTTGTGACATCCTTGCCCTCTGCCTGCTCCCATCTCAATGGGCGTTGGTTGTTCTGCGCGTGCCGTTTTGCGGTGCGACATAGTGGCTTGGTCTGTCGTCACGGCACACCGGGAAAACCCACAGACAAAACATGTTTGGTAACCAGAACCAAGTAAGGGATGCTCAACCATGGCCATCACCATCACCAGCAACAGCGCCGCCTCGACGACTGCCTATCATCTATACCGTGCCACCGACTCCTTGAAAAGCTCCTACGAGCGGATGGCCTCTGGACTGCGTCTCAACCGGGCCAAAGATGATGTAGCCGGCTTTTCCATCACTACCCGCATGGAAACGGCCATTCGTGAGCGTACTACCGCCATCAAGAATGTCAACGATGCCATCTCCATGACCCAGGTGGCCGACAATAGTCTGCAAGAGGGCGCCAGCCTGCTGCAACGCATGTGGGAATTGGCCGTGCAGTCGGCTAACGGTACTGCCAACACGCAAGATCGTCAATCGCTGGAAGATGAATTCAATCACCTGAAGACACAACTGGACCACTTGGCCGATAATACCACCTTCAACAATCAAAAGCTGCTGGATGGTTCCATGAGCGGCAAAAAGATTGAAATCGGGGGGGCAAGCGGCATGTCTGGCACTTTGGAGTGGCTCTCCACCAATGAAAGCAGCGCCCAATTGAGCTCTCGTGAAGGGGTATACAGCGCCTGGTGGTCGTCCGCCGACGGATCCGCCTTGACTGCACCCTCGATTCTGACCCAAAGCGATGCCGAAGAGGCCATTGGCACACTCTCCAGTGCCGTTACCAACATCGCCACGCAAAGAACCCGCATTGGCGCCTTTGAAAACCGTCTGCAGGCCATCGCAGATACCCTGACCCAATCCTCCATAGAGTTGAGCTCGGCCCGTTCCAAGATTCGGGATGCGGACATGGCCGATGAACTCTCCAAGATGACCTCCCGCTCCATCATCCAGAATGCCAGCACGGCGCTTTTGGCGCAAGCCAACCAACAGCCCGCACTGGCCAAGCAACTCTTTGCCTGATTGAACGATGGCAAGAGTGCATACCGTCTGGCGGCAGCCCGGCAGAGCCATCGCTCTGTTGGGCTGTTGTCTGCTTCTGTGGCCAGACTGGGTGGCGGCCAATAAAAACAGCGGCCCCGAACCCCCAGCCCGCCTGACCAGCGCTCTGTTTTTCGACAACCGCCCCCCGGCCCAAGACGGCAGTGGTCGCACGGAACGGTTGCAACGCCTGATCCTGCGCCATGACCAACAAACGCCACCCGGTTGGGCAGAGCAGGCAACCCGTCTGCGTGCCCTCCCTCCGAAGGAGCAGTTGCAGGCGGTACACGCCTTCATCAATCAACGTCTGCGCTACGTGGATCATGGCAACGCTTGGCAGACCCCCCGTGAAGCCTTTAGCAAAGGCGGAGTCTGCGTGGAGTTTGCCGTCAGCAAAATGTTGCTGTTGCGCGACGCCGGTTTCAATGAAGCGGCCTTGCGGGTCGTCACCTTGCGCCCCCTGCAAGCGCAAGGTATTTACCATGTGGTGTTGCTGGCCCGTCTGCCGGATGGCTCCGTCTATGTGCTCGATTCACCAGAGCGGGCCCAATCGGCAGAGATTGTCCCTCTTTCCGCCTATCGGGAACGCATTCGACCGGTGATCTGGGCAGGTTGGCGCGGGGGTTTCAGCAGCAACGATCTGCCGCAAAGCGGGGATGTCTCTTCCTATATTGCCTCTCGTGGCTCCGGGATGGCTGGCCTGGGACAGGATCGTACCTCCCGCTTTGCCAGTGGCGACCGTCTGGTGGATATTGCCGCTGATCTGCGTCTGGTGCGCCCTGGCGAAAAACCGCTCAACGCCAGCGAACGGCAACATCTGGCCCTGTTACGCCGCTATTACCATGATCCCACCCCAGGCAACGGCGCGGCCATCTCTGCCGAACAACGGCGCAAACTCAATGCGATACGGGCCCGTTTGGATCGGGATGAGTGGAATCTGCGCGCCCGCTAAAGGTGGGCAACAGGGTCTGCCGCATCTGTTCCATCACCCGTTCGATCACCCCCTGCCACTCGCCCATGCTCTCCTGTCGAAACAGCTGCATCACCCCCGGATACCAGGGGGAGTCCGCCCTCTCCAGCAACCAGCGCCAGTCGGTATTGTAACGGGGTAACAGCAACCAGCACGGTTTGGCCAGGGCACCACACAGATGGGCCACGGCACTGTCGACAGTCACCACACCATGCAACAGGGATAGAATGGCCGCCGTATCGGCAAAATCTTTGATCTGACTGCCCAACTCTATCAGGGGCTGAGTACTGGCATACTGGGCACAGTCGGTGCTGCCCTCACCCATCTGCAGA
Organism: Magnetococcales bacterium; assembly: GCA_002753095.1. Lineage (GTDB taxonomy): Bacteria > Pseudomonadota > Magnetococcia > Magnetococcales > Magnetaquicoccaceae > Magnetaquicoccus. The sequence continues at coordinate 78,447 of PDZU01000001.1, read as the reverse complement.
CTGACCCAAACGACCTCGGTCATCTGCCAGAGGGGAGCCAACAGACGCAACGAAGACAAGGAGCGCTGGCGATCATTCTTGTGCAAGGGGGAACCCTGCCAGCACAAACCGATCAAGAGCCTGTTGGCAGGCAACCGGTTGCGCCAATTGGCGGTGCGTGCGCTACTGGCTGCCAGATAAGGTAGCGCAAGGGGCAAAAGGGAAAAAGAGGCACCCAGACAGTGCGGAATGCTCATCAGGAAGATCCAGCGCTCGTGGGGTGGGATCTGTTCATCCGGTGTCTCGTCCGACAAAAGATCCACCCCAGGGAGTTGATGCAACAAGGGCAACAACGGGGCAGGACAGAGCAGGGTCAAGCGCCGCACACCCTGTTGCCGTAACAGTGGCAGATAACGACAAAACTGGATGGTGTCGCCGAAACCCTGTTCACAGAGCACCAACAAAGAGAGCCCTTGCAAGGACTCCCCCCGCCATTGCGGAAAGGACCATTGCGGTGGTTCGTGTTGTCTCTGTCCAGGCAAAAGGCGCGCCTCGTAGCAGGCCCAGCCTTCCGCATAGCGCTCCTGGCGCAAGAGCAGCAGACCGAGATTCCAGCGGGCATCGCCATACTGGGGATCCTGTTGCAGAATACTGCGGTAGCACGCTTCTGCTTCAGAAATGCGTTGTTGTCCGGCCAGGATAATACCCAGGTTGCACAGATAAATTTTGTGCTGCGGATGCAGGGCAAGGGCCTGACGGTAGCAGACCTCGGCAGCCGCATCATCACCATTCTTGTGGAGCAGGTTGCCCAGGTTGGCATGCAAATCGGCATGCTGTGGTTCCAGGCGAATGGCCTCCTGCAAAGCCCGTTTGGCGGCATCGTTTTGTTGCATGGTCTGCAGCAACAATCCCAAATTTTGCCAGGCCCGTGCATGCTGGGCTTGCGGGTGCAGACGAATCGCCTGCTGATAGGCATCATGGGCATCGGCAAGGCGATTGTGCTGTTTGAGCAGGTTGGCCAGATTATACCACGCCTCCGCTTGCTCCGGTTGCAGAACGAGCAGTTGCCGGTAGAGGGTTTCCGCTTCGGGGTGGTTTTGTTCCTGCAACAGGTAGCCGAGACGAAAGAGGGTTTCCGGGTGGTGCGGATTCAGGCGCAACAGACGACGGTAGAGCGCTTCGGCCTCTGACCAACGTTCCTCCTGTTGGGCGCTCCAGGCCAGACGCAAGCCGCAATCGATGGCGCAGGCCAGCAGTGCGGGATGATCGGGAAAGGCGACCAATAGTCTCTCGGCCAGAGCAAGGGCCTCTGCAAAGCGACAATTTTTATAGAGTACCAGCAGTTGATCACTGGTCAAGGGCGTGGTTTCCGGGGAAAGATGTGGCATCTTGCATGTATCCGCTATGGTCCTGTCCCGCACGCTGCCGGGAACTCCCCGCGACAGCCTCCTTGCCCTGTTGTAAAGCACAACAGACGGGTTCCGGTTATACCGTACCTTGTCACCTGTTGCCACTTGTTTCCAGCAAGATGGAGGTACTTTTCCAGAGCCTGATGATGCATTGTTCTTGATGGTTATACGTTCAGCGTTATACGATAAACATATGATCAAGAGCTTTCGCGACAAACAGACAGAGCTGTTCAATAATGGTGACAGGCACAGCCTCTGAAAACAGGAAAGAGCAGGGTTCAGCGATGACATCTTGGCAAAACAGATCTTCACACCACCCATTGAAGTGTGTAGAGTACACATCATGCCTTTGAGCAGTAGGGAAATCATTCGCAGACTGGAACAGGAGGGTTGGTTATTGCATCACCAGCAGGGCAGTCATTGCCAGTTCAAACATCCCAGCAAACCAGGAAAAGTGACGGTTCCCCATCCCAGGCATGATTTGCCTATCGCTACAGTCCGTTCCATTTGGAAATAAGCGGGGATTTTGCCATGAATTTTGTCATTGCCATACACAAGGATACGGATTCTGATTACGGAGTAACCGTACCTGATCTGCCGGGCTGTTTTTCTGCTGGAGGCACCATGGATGAGGCCATCACCATGGCCAGGGAGGCGATTCAAACACATGTGGAGGGGTTGTTATTGGACAACGAGACAATCCCCTCTGCACGACCGATTGAAGAACATCAAAGCAACCCAGAATTCTCTGGTGCGGTATGGGCGCTGGTCCAGGTAGACCTGGGCAAGATCACCGACAAAAGCAAGCGCATCAATGTCACCATCCCAGAACCGGCACTGGCACGGATTGACAGCCACGCAGCAGCACACGGTGAGTCCCGATCCTATTTGCTTACTGAAACAAAAACGGCCACCAAGTTGATGACCGCAAGTAATTGAAAAAATTGGTACAGACAAGGGCTGACTGTAAGCGATTCCTGAAACAGATAGCCAACGGCGATACAGCAACCGACGTAAAAACCAAAACGCGAGGGCGGGCCATGGTCACTGGCGGACCCGGCACCGCCAACCGGGCATTGGGGTTGTTGTCTGCCATTCTGACTTTTGCCGTCAATCGGGAGTTGGCGCATTGTTGGGACATTCCAGCGCATCCATGACGGCGCGTTATGATCATCTGGCGTCCGATCCTGTCCGACAAGCCGCCGACCGTATTTCCGGCCAGATTGCTGCATCGCTGGACCGCAAGCCAGCGGCAGAGGTTGTGCCGATCCAACAAAACAGAATGCGTATCCGGGGAGGCTGAGAAATGACCGTATTTGCGATGGATGCAGAAACCGAGGCACAATTACGCAACATTGCTGCAGAGTTGCACAAACCGGTTTCCGACTGTTTGAAAGAGGCTGTGCAACAGTTTATTGAAGATCGACAGGATTACCTGACAGCAGTGACAGCCGTGGCGCGCAACGAACCAGCCATTACCCTGGATGAAATGGAGCGACGCCTTGGCATGGGTTGTTGAAATTCGGGAAACGGCAGTATCCCACCGGCACCGATGGAACCGTTGGCGCAATCGGCAGGCTAGGTGGAAAAATCCCAGCTTGAGGAGGCAACAAAGTTTCTTCGTGATCTGCTTCGCATGGGCGGTATAGAGGCCAGAAAAGTCAAGTTACGTGTGTTTCTTGAGAGATGGGCAGACTTGGTGGGCAGGATCCCACCACAATAACTCGCATATGTCACGATCGCGAATTCCGATTACCCTTTCTTTTCCTTGGAGCGCAAAGGAGAAAACCGAATCGATGTCATCCAGCTTCCGTTCAGACAAGCGGCGTTTGGCATCCGATGAAAGAGCATCTATGTTAATGGAGTGATGTCGATCTCCCACAATTTCACTCCATGCCATAGACTCAAAATGTTTAAGCTTTTCAAGAGCATAAAGCAATGGATGCACAGTGTTATAGAGGCCATCCCATCCAAACGGGCCATCCATATCCATGAGGCTGAATCGCCATGATGGTCTGTTTTGTTGGTATGTGCAGGCGTCATAAGATGACCGTACCGCCTTGTGAGCCTGATGTGGTTCCTGTCGAATCCTCGGACGTTTCGCAGTCATAACCTGATTTCTGCTTCCGGTGGCAGACTACTGTAGTAATTGAACATCGCCTCATGGGTGATTTCTCTGTTTCCTCGCTCATCATCCGGCATGCCCTTGCGGGCGTTGCGCCAAGGCTCTTCCATATGCGTCAAGTCACTAAGATATTGTGAGCTTTTCTCCCCATAATGTTGCAAAACACTGTCAACCGTCTCCCGTTCTGAAGACGTCAAGGCATTCGGATTAGCATGGACGAAACTATCTCGTGACACTTTGAACTGTCCCTGGTGGGCTTCAAACAGTTCCCGCACAACAGGACCATTTATCCACGCTTCGATTTTCTCGTTGAACAAAGGCACTTCATCCCATACAAGGGACCAAGCCTGTGCATAATACACCAATTTCTGCAATTTCATTGCAGTGATAGCCCCTTGCTTTTCAAGAATATACGCCGACACGTCGAAAACTGTAGCCATGGCAATCCCTCCTGGTCAATCCCATAATGCTGGACGTTGTTGGCACTATTCAGCCTCCCCTGGACTATATCGCACCTGCCCGCGTGTTTCCATTTGTTTCTGTAAATGGCATCGTGTTCCCGGACGGGACAGAGGGAACAAATAGCGGGAGTGAAAGACACCATTCCTGGATGGCAATGCACTCCACCAGAAGAGGGGGATTGTCTCCAAATTGATTGCCATTTGATTGCTGAAACAAAAACAGCCACCTTGTGAGTGACCGTAAGATCTTGATTTGATTGGTACACGGTATTGGATTCGAACCAATGACCTTTGGCTTCGGAGGCCAACGCTCTATCCAACTGAGCTAACCGTGCATTCGGCGGGGTGGATGTCACTATAGAAACGGTTTGCCCTCTTGTCAAAGGGATGAATGAGGCTTGACAAAAACAGCCTCCTCCTTTTAGCCTGTGCAGCAGGTCTGCCTGGGCAATGTCCTGGGCCGTAAAACCCCTTTGGAGTCGTTGTGACCATGAATCAAGATATCGTGCAAACCTCGGATGGCACCTTTGAAAAGGATGTGCTGAAATCAGAACTCCCCGTTCTGGTGGACTTTTGGGCAGAATGGTGCGGACCCTGCAAACAGATCGGTCCTTTCCTGGACGACATGGCCGGTGATTTCAAGGGCCGCCTGACCGTCGCCAAACTCAATATCGACCATAACCCCAATACCCCTGGCCGCTATGGCGTCCGTGGCATCCCCACCCTGATGCTGTTCAAGAACGGTCAGATCGAAGCCACCAAAATCGGTGCCCTGCCGAAATCCAAGCTCTATGAATGGGTCGAAAGCGTCCTGGCCTGAAAGCACGCCAAACCGCCCAAAGACCGCCATGCGCACCTGTCGCGCATGGCGGAACTGTGACCCACTACAGCCCGCCCCCAGGTAGGCGCCAGCGTTGGCAAAATGCCTTGACCGCCCCGGCATCCACCGCCTGCACCCGCAACCGTTTCTCCCGCGATTGCTCGCCCGCCAGCAACTGCACCCGACTCTTGGCCACCCGCAACTGTTCCGCCAGCCAGTGACACAGCGCCTGATTGGCCGCCCCCTCCACTGGTGGCGCAGTCAAGGCGATCTTGATCGCCGTGCCCTGCATCCCCAGCACCGCCACACGGGAGGCCCGTGGTTGCACCCGCACCTCGATGTGCCAATCCCCCTCCTGCCATCGGCCCGGCAGAATATCCTGCACCGACTCAGGCTCAGCCATGCCACATCAAACGAACACTCAGATCCTGCAACACGGCCAAAAAGAGCAGCAACAGCAGCGCCCCCACCAAAGGAGAGGCATCCAACCCATAGACCGTCGGCAAACGGGGACGCATCCAGCGCAGCAACGGTTCTGTGGCCTGAAACACAAAGCGCAACACCGGATTGGCCAAATTGATCCGCACCGGGCGTCCACGACGAAAGGCCAGCCAGGAACGGACGTGCAACCCACCACGCACAAACAGCAACAACAGATAGAAGGTCAGCAGAAGATGCAGCAGGGTGATCATCTCCAACATCAGGGATGATAAGGCCATGCCGCCACGCGCCATACCGGCCACCAGACGTTGCAAAAGGGAGATGCCCAACAAGGCAACGATCGGCGACAGATCCAAACCGCCTACCGACGGCAACAGGCGGCGTAACGGCTCCAACACCGGATCGGTGGCCCGGATCAAAAATTGCACAATCGGATTGTACGGATCTGGATTGACCCAGGAGAGCAATACCCGAATCAAGATCATCCAGGTATAGGCCCCCAAGGCAAAATCCAACAACATCATCAACGAACCAAGAATGCCCATCGTTCTTTGTATCCTGTTGGTTAAGTCCGCCAGCCTTCTCAGGCGTGACCGCTCAGTGTCCGGGAACGCTGCCAAGCGGCCTGCACCGCCTCGATCAAAGCGCCACGCACCCCTGCCGATTCCAGACGTGCCACACCCGCGATGGTCGTACCACCGGGAGAGGTCACCTGATTTTTCAGAACGCCCGGATGGCTGCCGCTGACATCCAGCAGGCGGGCCGAACCAATCAACGTGCGAATGGCCAGACGATCGGCCAACGGTCGGGGCAGACCACAGGCTACCCCCCCATCCGACAGGGCTTCGGCAATCAGATACACATAGGCCGGTCCTGATCCCGACAGGGCGGTGATACCATCCATCAGGCTTTCGTCTTCGATCTCCACCACCTCGCCGCTGACCGCCATGATCTCTTTGGCCCACTGCCGCTCTTTGGCCGACAGGCTCGCTGGCGCAAAAAGTGCCGAAATGCCTTCGCCGATCAAGGCCGGTGTGTTGGGCATCACCCGCACCACCGCCTGCCCCTCCGGCAAGGCGCGCTGCAAACTGGCCAGATCAATACCGGCAGCAATGGAGAGCAACAACTGCCCCTCCTGCCAAAATGGCCGCAGCTCCCACAACACCCCGGACACCTTGCCCGGTTTGACCGCCAGAATGACTACCTGTGGTACGTTACGCATCAGGGTGCCATTCTCCTCCAGCACCTGCAGCTTGAATTTCTCCTGCAGCCATTGGCGCCGGGCGGCGTCCGGTTCGCTGACCATGATCCTGTCGCTCTGGGCACCCGCCTGCAACAACCCCTCGATCAAGGCGGCAGCCATATTGCCCCCGCCAACAAAGCCAATTTTCAACTCTTGCAACATGATTGCTTCATCCGCTCGCAGTGTGTGTGATTAAAACTGTTTGACCTCTTCCGGGGTAAAGCCATGGCTCAGCAGACGGTGCCGGGCCGCATCGGCCTCCTTGTGGGAGGCAAAAGGCCCTACCCAGACCCGCAAATGGGTAATACGGTTGATCTCCACCGGTTCCACATAGACGGGCAATCTTTGCTCGCTGACCCGACCCAGAGCCTTGTCGGCATTGGCCGACTCCCGGAAGGATTCTATCTTGAACGCATACGAACCCTTGCGATGCAACGTGCCACTGCGTACCGGGGGCAGGTCGGCATCCAGGCTGGCATCCAGGATCACTTCGGCCAGCGGATCGGTCACCTCTTCGCGGGGGGCAGGCATCTTCTGGGCTTTTTTATGCTCCTGGCGCGGGGCTGGGGCGGTATCGGCTTGGGGGCGCGTGGGACGAACCACCTCCTGCGGCTGTTGCTGCATCACCTTGGTAAAATCATCGGCAACGGCCAGATCCCGACCACTCAGCATGCGGCTGCGCTCGCCCTGGCTGTGCGCTTGGCTATCGCGCTGCACCAGTTGGAAAAAAGTGTTAAAATCGGCAACGGCGGCATCGTGTCGATTTTGCAGCGTGTGCAGTTGTCCACGATAATAAAAGCTGCCCGGATAGTCTGGATTGAGGCGGATGGCGGCGTTAAAGTCCTCCAGGGCGCCTTCTGCCTGATTGAGCCGGGTACGGGCCACCCCCCGATGCTGCAAGGCCACAAAATCCTTTGGATCCAGTGCCACGGCCACATTCAGGTCGGCCAAAGCGGTCCGATGCTGTTGCAAGGCCAACTGCACCATGCCGCGCAGACGGTAGGCCAAGGCATGGTCGCTTTGCAGGTCGATGGCCTGCTTGCAATCGGAGAGGGCCTGTTGGGCCAGAGAAGATTGGCTGGCCTGTGGCGCGGCCAAATGGTGTTGGTAGCGGGCGTGACAGCGTCCCGTCAGGGCGGCCAGACGCAGCTCCGAGTTGGACTGACTTTGCCGCAGTGCCTCCCCATAGGCGGCGATGGCACGGGCAAATTGGCCCTGTTCCATCTCTTGTTGCGCCAAGGCCAGTGGGGTTGCGGCCTCTGCCACGGTCAGCGTGGCCCCGATCCCGACAGCGATGATCCATGACAAGCGGTTCGTTTGCATCTGCTCCTCCCGTCCCTTGGTCTGTTAAGCGCCTGCCCTCAGCGGGAACCGAACAGGGCGCTGCCCACGCGAATCCAGGTAGCCCCCTCCTCGATGGCCACCGCATAATCCTGACTCATGCCCATGGAAAGTTCGTGCATGGTGACCCCCGCCAGTTTTTCCGCCGCCAGTTGCGCGGCCAGTTGCGCCAGAGTACGAAAAAAGGGGCGGGCTTCGGCAGCGCTGGCGCTGATGGGGGGAATGGTCATCAACCCCTGCACGGCCAAACCGGGCAGTTGTGCCACCTGCTGCAAAACCGGCAGCAACTCTTCCACCAGCAAGCCCTGTTTTTGCGCTTCGCGCCCGACATTGACCTGCAACAGGATGGGCAAACAGGTTCCCTGTGGTACGGCAGCCGACAAGGTTTGCGCCAGAGCCAGGGAGTCCACGCTGTGGATCATCTGGAACATACCAGCCGCCTGTTTGGCCTTGTTGCGCTGCAGGGAGCCGATCAGGTGCCATTGCAGGGGAGGCATCTGGTTGTTGTTGTGCAGGGAGCTCTGTTGCAGCAGTTCGAGCTGCTTGTCGCGGGCCTCCTGGACACGATTTTCGCCAAAGTGAAGCTGTCCGGCGGCGGCCAGAGCGGCGATTTTGGCCACAGGCTGGGTTTTGCTGACCGCCAGCAGTCGAACCTGCTCTGGAGAGCGGCCACAACGCTGACAGGCGGCGGCAATCCGTTCCTGAAGCTGTTGCAATCGGGTGATGGGCAATTCCATGGGGCAAACATCCGCAACGGACAGGGATGAAATGGGCATGCTAATGATTACATGTACTCCCTGCACATCATTCCTGTTTCGCTGCATCCTGTCAACGCATTACCAATTATAGGAGCCGGTCCATTTACCGGAATGGGGCAGTTGTGTTAAACAGGGGGGCGCCGGTGATGAACCGGACGACTGGCGACTCCTGACGGGAAGATGCGATCATGACTGAAGAAACCCTGGACTCTTTATGTATCACAACGCTGCGCATGTTGGCGGTGGACGCGGTGGAACAGGCCAATTCCGGCCATCCGGGCATGCCTTTGGGCGCGGCCCCGATGGCTTATGTTCTGTGGCATCGCATCATGCGCCACCATCCAGCCAACCCCCAGTGGTTGAATCGGGACCGTTTCATTCTCTCTGCCGGACACGGTTCGGCGCTGTTGTATGGTTTGTTGCATTTGAGTGGTTATGATCTGGCCCTGGAGGAGTTGCGGCAGTTTCGGCAGTGGGGGAGTCGGACGCCCGGCCACCCAGAGCATGGGGTCACGCCGGGGGTGGAGGCCACGACCGGACCGTTGGGGCAGGGTTTTGCCATGGGTGTGGGCATGGCGCTGGCCGAGCGACATCTGGCAGCGCAATTCAATCAGGCGGATCATGCGCCATTGGTGGACCATTACACCTATGCCATTGTCTCCGATGGGGATTTGATGGAGGGGATCACGGCGGAGGCGGCCTCTCTGGCGGGCCATTTGGGGCTGGGCAAGTTGATTTATCTGTATGATGACAACCGTATTAGCATCGAGGGCAGCACAGACTTGACCTTTACCGAGGATGTGGCGGCCCGTTTTGCGGCCTATCGGTGGCAGGTGTTGCGGGTGAGCGATGGGGAAGATGTGGCGGCCATCGAGGCGGCCATTCGGCAGGCCCAGGCCGATACGGAACACCCCTCCCTGATTTTGGTACGCACCCATATTGGTTTTGGGTCGCCACGGGCGGACAGTGCGGCGGCGCATGGCGCCCCTTTGGGGGGGGCAGCCCTGCAGGAAACCCGTGCTCATTTTAACTGGCCAGCGCGCGCTTTTCACGTTCCAGACGGTGTGTATGACCATTTTCGCCGCATTGTTGGTCGTGGGGCGGCAGCGGAAGAGGCATGGACTACCCTTCTGGCCCAGATGCAGGCGGCCTTTCCGCAGCAGACCGGGCAGTTTTTGCAGCAGATGGCTGGAGAGTTGCCTGCCGATTGGGACCAGGATTTGGCGGCCCTGCATCGGGAGGGCAAGGCCAAGGCCACCCGTGTTGCCTCCGGGCAGGCGCTCAATGCCATTGCTGGCCGTCTGCCTGCCTTGTTGGGTGGCTCGGCGGATCTGGCCCCCTCCAACAACACTTGGCTGCAGCAGGCGCCCACGCGCAATGTTCACTTCGGGGTGCGCGAGCATGCCATGGCTGCCATCAGCAACGGCATGGCGCTGCATGGGGGCATCATTCCGTTTTGCGGCACTTTTTTGGTTTTTTCCGACTACATGCGCGGGGCCATCCGCTTGTCGGCTCTGATGGGGTGTCACACCCTCTACATTTTGACGCACGACAGTATTGCGGTCGGCGAGGATGGTCCCACCCATCAACCCATTGAGCATTTGGCCTCTTTGCGGGCCATCCCGGAGCTGTTGGTGCTGCGGCCTGCGGATGCTTTTGAGACGGTAGCGGCGTGGCGTTTGGCCATCCGCCTGCGGCGACCTGCCGTGTTGATCCTGACCCGACAGAATCTCCCGTTGTTGCCAGAGCAGACCGCCTTGGCTGGGGTCTCCCAGGGGGCGTATCTGCTGGCCGACGCGGAGGGTGCGCCGCAACTGACTTTGCTGGCCAGCGGTTCGGAGGTTCATTTGGCCCTGGCGGCGAGGGAGAGCTTGTTGGCCGAGGGCATGCGTGGCATCCGGGTTGTTTCCATGCCCTCCTGGGAGCTGTTTGCTGAGCAACCGCAGGCGTATCAGCGGCAGATTCTGGGTGTGGCGCACCCGCGCTTGGCCATTGAGGCGGCCTCTTCCATGGGCTGGCACCGTTGGACTGGTGAGCAGGGGGCGGTTCTTGCCATCGACCGTTTTGGCGCTTCGGCACCGGGGGAGCAGTTGCTCAAGCAATTTGGTTTTTCGCTGGAGCGGGTGTTGGAGATGGCACATACTCTTTTGGCGCCTGCCGCGTCGCTTTAGAAACCGCCCAGATCCAAACGTCCTTCTGCGCCGCCCCAGCGGCTGCCGGAGGATGGGGCTGTTGGCGCATGTGTTGTGTCGCCTTGCGTGAGGCGTCCGCCCAGGGAACGAAACTCCCCCAGGGTGGACGCTCCTTCTTGCACCACCCGCCATAGCATTTCCAGGGCATCTGGTCCGTCATCGTGTTCGCCTGAGCCTTCGCCCCAGCGGCGCAGTTGATCCAGCAGGGTGATCTGCCCGACATGGAAGCGGATCAGGCCGTTGGCGACGTGGGGTTGCAGGCTGCTGATGCGCAACCCTTTATCCCGCGAGGGTTTGCTGCCCCGTGCCGGCACGGGAACGCCTTGTTGCGCCGAGCGACGGATCAGTTCATCCTTGAAAAACTCTTGAAACTGGATTGCCTCCACGACCCACAAACGGCAATTGTAGCGGCCTTGATAGGCGATGACATCCTCGATGATGCGGTCGGGCAGGCGGCTGCGGATGTCGGCCTCTACGATGTCCAGAATTCCGCTTGTCCGATCAAACCCGCCAATCAGGATGGCCGAGGGATCTCCCTTGCCGCCGGATTTGCCCAGGGAGGGATCCACGGCGCCGAAAAAGAGCCAGGATGGATTTTGCTCGCTCCAGTAGTGGAGCTTTTGAAAGACAGCCTGATCGCTCAGGGGTTGGTTTTGCAGTTCGGCATCGAAGGCGGCGGCTCCGTCGCGGACCCGTATTTTCATCAGCGACTCCAGGTTACGCACCTTGGGCCAGGAGATGATGGCCCCCTCCTCCATGCGTTGGCGGTTTTGTTGAAAAAAATGGTCGGCAGCCTCTTCGCCCTCGCGCAGCAGGGTATTTTGCCAGCGGTCCCACAGTGCCATATCTTGCGGCCATTGCACGATGGCTTGGAAGCGGATGCTCTCCCATAGTGGGTTGCGGAGCAGGCGGGACAGGAGTGAATCGCTGTGCAGCACGGTGCCCACCAGCAGCACATCCATGGAGTCGTCGGCGGCCCCCAGTTTGAGCACGGTACTATTCAGCCACTCTTCCAACTGGTCGCGTTGTTGGCGGCTGCGCACGTTGACATCATTTTCCAGATCGTCGCAGATGACCATATCCGGGCGGTGGTTGCCGTGGCGCAGGCCGCGTATGCGCCGACCGGAGCCAAAGGCTTGAATTTTTGTTCCCCCCGCTGTCACCATGACGCCTGCTTTCCAGACTGGACCGTTGCCGCAGGCTTCTGGAAAATCCAGGGCCAAGCGGCGGTTGGTTTGCAGTTCGCTTTTGATGGCTTCCAGCATAGCGGCTGCCTGGTGTTGGGAATCCATGATGATTGGGATATAGTGGCGGCGTCTGGTCACCGCGCACCAGAGAGTGAATATCTGTGTTACCAGGGTTGATTTTGCTTCGCCACGGGGGGCGGCGACGGCCAGTTTGACGCCACGGCGGCGCTCGTGTATGACTTTTGGCAGGCGTTTGTACAGATAGCTGTGTAGCAGGCTGTCGTGGCTGGAAATATAGTGTGGAAAGTAGGTTTTGGCGAAGAAGCGGAATTCCCGTTGTGCCCGTTGGGTGCGGCGTTGTCGCTCTTCTGGGTGGGTGCTTAGGCCGGTGTTTTCGTATTCGTTTTGTTGGCGCAAGCGTTCTGCCAGTGCGGTCAGGTCGCTACGAAATCGTTTGATTTGGGTGCTGTTTGGATGGGTCATGATCGTTTCTGGTTCCCGTAACTGGGTCTATTATTAGAGGTTGTGTACCATCGAATGATTATGTCACGGGATCATGTTAACGATAATATGAAGGGGTTCAACTGGCCTCCCAGTTGCTGTTAAAAAGTGCCATGGGGTCCAGGGGAGATTATCTCCCCTGGCGGGTTGTCAGGGCTTCGCCCTGCACCCAGCAGGGGCGGTGACCGCCCCTGCACCCCGCAATAATTTATGGAATTATCAATGCACGATTAATAATCAACAATAATTATCAAGCATATCCAGCAGACCTTGTTTCCGCAACGGCTTGGTCAATACGGCATCACAACCGGCAGCCAAAATCTGCTCGGAAACCTCCTTCATGGCATGGGCGGTAAAGGCAACAATGGGCGTGCGCCGCCGCGCATGCACAACCTCCCACTCCCGCATGGCACGGGTGGCCTGATACCCATCCATGATCGGCATCTGAATGTCCATCAGAACCAGATCAAAGGTGTCATTCTGAAACTGGACCAAACCGTCGGCACCATTCATGGCGGTACACAAGCGGTGCGGCGAACGCTTCAAGAAGGCTTCCAACAAACGCAAATTATCCTCGGCATCATCAACCGCCAAAACATGTAACCCTGACGATGTGTTAATAACGGTTTGCGCATGTACCTGCGGCACAATCTCTGCCCCCTCCACCGGCTCCATCGGCAGGACAAAAGAGAAGGTGCTGCCCTCACCAATACGACTCACAACCTGAATCTCTCCCCCCATGAGAGCGACCAGTTGCCGACAGATGGAAAGCCCCAAACCAGCCCCACCCAACCGACCAGACGCGTTTTCCCCCTGCACGAAGGGCTCAAAAATATCCTGCAATCTCTCTTCACCAATACCAATACCGCTATCGGTAACGGCAAAGCGCACAAACACTCCCTCCAGACGACTCACGGTCAGATGAACAGCCCCCTGCGTGGTAAACTTGCGCGCGTTATCAATAAGGTTGAACAAAACCTGCCTGAGCCGTTGCCCATCGCCACGCACCGTTTTCGGCACGTTTGCGTTCAGATGCACCTGCAAACGCAACCCCCGATCCCGAATCCCACCGCGCATCATCTCCTCAACCTCGTACACCAGTTGCCTCAGATCCAACGGCAAACACTCCACCTCCAATTGACCGGCCTCAATTTTGGAAAGATCAAGAATATCATTGATCAACCCCATCAACATGTTGCCCGCATTGACCATGATATGCAGACAACGTCGCTGCTCGGCATCCAAAACGGTCTCCTGCAAAGCATCCCCCATGCCGATGATGGCGTGCATGGGAGTACGTATTTCATGGCTCATGGCCGCCAAAAAGAGCGATTTGCTGCGACTGGCCTGCATGGCAGCCTCTTTGGCCAGACGCAACTGCTCCTCTGCCTGCTTGCGTGCGCTGATGTCGGTGACAATGCCGCAGATGGCATACGGGGTACCATCGCTCTCACGCAACAAAAATTTGTTGGCCAGCACAATCCGTTCGCCCTCACACATCGGCACCTTTTCCTCGACCATCACCACACCCCGACGCAACACCTCTTGATCGCTGTCCCGTAAAAGGGCCGCCACCTCCGCCGGAAAAAGATCACCATCCTGCTTGCCATTCACCTCCTGATTGCTACGCCCCAACCACTGTTCACAGCGCCGGTTGATCATCAGATAGCGCCCCTGCAGATCCTTCATGAAGATCACCGCCGGGGCATGATTGAGAATTTCCTGTTGTTGCGCATCACTTTTACGCAGCGCCGCCTCCGAGGCACCAGCCTGGGCGTAGGCCAGATGAATCTTTTGCTGCGAATAGTAGAGAACACACGCAATCAGCAGTACACTCAACAGAAAAAGACCAGCAAAAATCTGCGCATCCCAATACCAATCCCCATGCACGACCTCGATCAGACGACTGACGACTACCAGAATGGGTTGATCCAGGTGCAACTCCGTGGGTTGGATGGAAAGCGCCATGCCAATGCGTCTGTTCTGTCCCGACGGCTTGCCTGAAAAGCCATAGTGCTGCCATTGCGGCCATAACTGACCAGGCTCGGCCTGTTCACCGAAAAAAACGACCTCACCCTTGTGCCATTGAACCTCGCGCTCCGGCACCTGCAGAAAAAGCTGACCATCACCGTGGAGAAGTGCCACCTGCATATCAGCGGCATACAGGACCGATTGCATCACGGTACGGAAATAATCTGCATCCAGGGTGATGGCCACCACACCGGCAAAGGAGCCATCCGGCGCCAGAAGAGCCCGTGACAAATTCATGACAAGAATTTGATTGTCGATGCGTGAACGAAAAGGAGGGGAGAGATAGAGCCTGTTTTGCTCCGGTTGCCGGCGTGGGGTATCATAGAATGCGCGATGCTTGACATCGAGCTGCAACAATTCGGTACGGTTGGAATAGCGAACAATCCCTTGTTCATCCACCACCAACAACGAGCGAATGCCGGGAATGACCGCATAGGCCTCCCACTGTTTGATCTGGCTGGCGGCCTGCGTTGCCTGCAGCGGATGCAGGGCCAGATCAGCCTGCAGGCGCTGCAGAATGGTATGGGCCGTGCGCAACAACGCGTTGGTATTTTCATGAATCACCCGCAGTTGCGCCTGCAGGCGATCCCGTTCCAAACGACTCTGCGACGTATAGTCCTGAAAAAGATCAACACCCAACAAGGCCCCAGACAGCAGGGTCATGGCACCCAGCAGGATCCATTGCATGACAAAGGGGCGATTGGCATAGTGCTTCATGGGAACCCATCCGGGTAGGGCAACAGATCGGGTACAAAAAATCCCCACTTGTTGGCCGATGGAATCAGTCGTAACACGATGGATCGATTGTACTGCAGGCACATGGAAAAATCCAGCCTCGTGTACGACAGCATGCAGGTACAACCCTCTGTTCTCTCTCGATATAAGGCTTCTTATGGTGCATACGGCATGGCGGACACGACTCTGGGGTGTGTTCAAGATAGGGGTAGCGGTGGGCATGGTTGTCCTGTTGTGGCAACAGGGGGTGCTTGATCCAACACTTTTGGACCATTTTATCCGACAGCCCTCTTTGTTGCCGGTGGCGTTGCTTTGCAATCTGGCGATGATCTCTTTGGGGGCGTGGCGTTGGCAGATTTTGCTACACAGTCAGGGGATCATGCTCCCGTTTGCCTGGAGCCATAGCATGACCTATTTGACCTTTTGTTTCAATCTGCTGGTACCCGGTTCGGTGGGGGGGGATGCCTTGCGGATGAGTTATCTGTTGCGACACTGTGCGGCCCCACAAAAAAGTGCGGCCATCATCACCATTCTGGCCGACCGGGCCACAGGGCTTTATGCCATGTTTGTCATTGCCACGCTGGCGGCTTTGGCCAATCTGGCCGCCTTGTCGGCCACCACGTCGGGTCAGGCATTATTACTCTCCTTATTGCTGACTCTGCTGGGGGTACCATTACTGGTGGGGCTCTTTTTTTGGGGCGTGGAGCGCTTGCCCCGTCTGGCGATGGCCAATAGGGAGGTGACGGATGCGGGCCAGCAGCGCACACTGTTGGAGCAGTTGCTTCAGACAGCCCGTTCTTTTCGGCAGCATAAGAAACATCTTTTGGCGGCTGTCGTGGTTTCAGCTCTGGCCCAATCTTTGGAGATTCTTGCCTTAATCTGGATCGCCCGCAGTCTGGGTCTGCTGCATACGTTGGGAGACCATTTTTTTCTGGCTGCCCCCATGGCTTGGATTGCCAATTTACTGCCCGTTTCGCCCGGTGGTCTAGGGGTTGGGGAGGCTGCTTTTGCGCACATTTGCCAATGGTTGCAGCCGGAGAGCAGTCTGTATGCCTTGGGCACCCCTTTTTTGATCAATCGCGTGTTACAAATCATCGCCAGTCTGCCTGGCTTGTGGGTATATCTCCGCTATCGTCCACCCACACTGCCCTCGTCTTGATATTTTTTTTATGCGAATACCACCACTCTTGACACTATTTTTCCATCCGTTGCTCTACAGTACCCGGCCTGAAGAGGGGGAGTATCCATTCATTTCGGGACAAAACAATCATGTCATCCGTTCAAGAAGGTTCACGCCACCATCTGTCGGCGTTAGTCGTCGGTGCATTGGGGGTTGTTTTTGGTGACATTGGCACCAGTCCACTGTATGCCGTCAAAGAGTCACTGGCCGCCAGTGCCGGACATGGTGCCCTCCCCGCCCCGGCGGATGTCTTCGGGGTCATCTCCATGATCTTCTGGTCACTGTTGATCGTCATCACCATTAAATATGTGCTCTTTATCATGCGTGCCGACAACAAGGGCGAGGGGGGAATCATGGCCTTGACGGCCTTGGCCCTGCGCTCGCCTTACGCCACCCCGTTATGGCGCATTTTGATCAATTTTCTCGGCATTTGTGGCTTGGCCCTCTTTTTTGGGGATGGGGTCATCACGCCGGCCATTTCCGTCCTTTCTGCCGTGGAAGGGTTGGAACTGGCCACACCGGTGCTGCAACCGGTGGTGGTTCCTGTCACCCTGGTCATTTTGCTCAGCCTCTTTTTCTTCCAACGCCGGGGTACTGCTGGGGTGGGTGCTCTGTTCGGACCGGTCATGCTGTTGTGGTTTGCCACCTTGGCTGCTCTGGGTGTTTACGGCATTCTCATGCATCCGCAAATTCTTGCGGCCATTGATCCACGTCATGCCATCTCCTTTTTTGTCGAACATCGGGGTCAGGCATTTCTGGTGTTGGGTGCTGTGTTTCTTTCTGTCACCGGCGCCGAGGCTCTGTACGCTGACATGGGTCACTTTGGCTGTCGCCCCATTCAACTGGCTTGGTTGCTATTGGTCTTCCCGGCCCTGATGCTCAACTATTTCGGTCAGGGCGGACTGATTCTGGCAAATCCAGAGACCGTCAAGAATCCCTTTTATCTCCTTGCGCCCGCATGGGGTCTTTATCCGCTGGTGGGTATGGCCACTGCTGCCACGGTCATTGCCTCCCAGGCGGTCATCTCTGGGGCCTTTTCCGCCGCCCGTCAGGCCATGCAGTTAGGCTTTTTGCCACGCATGGAGGTTGTGCATACCTCCACGGAAGAGGAGGGACAAATCTATGTGCCTACCATCAACTGGATCTTGCTCGTTGCCGTCTTGATCCTGGTCATGGGTTTTCGCAGCAGCAGTAATCTGGCCTCCGCCTATGGTATCGCCGTCACCGGAGCCATGGTCATCGATACTACGCTTGCCTTTGGCGTCGTGTTACGCACCATGTTTGGTTGGACTGCGTTGGTTACGCTGTTGAGCACCCTCTTTTTCCTGCTCTTCGATGTGGTCTTTTTTGCCGCCAACGCCTTGAAAATTCCCGAAGGGGGATGGTTTCCCCTTCTGTTGGGTGGCTGTATCTTTCTGCTTATGTCCACATGGAAACGGGGTGTCGAACTGTGCCATCATGTCATCCACAAGGGAGAGATTCCTCTGGAACCCTTTCTGCGTCAGGTGGCTGACGATCCGGTACCCCGTTCCCCTGGCAGTGCCGTCTATTTGAGCACCAACGCTGCCATTGCCCCTCAGGCCCTGGTGCAAAATCTGCAGCATCACTGGGTGATCCATGAAACTGTGGCCATTGTGACCATTCAGTTCCTTGATACGCCTCAACTGCAAGGTGAACGGGTTTTGCAGCAGAATTTGGGAAATGGTTTCCACCATTTGACCATTCGTTTTGGTTTTACTGAAACCCCGGATATTCCACGAGCTTTGCAGCAAAGTCCGTTGTTTCAGGATTGGTCCAATCCGGATGAGACATCCTTCTTCTTGGGACGCACGGCTTTTTTTGCGGAAAGGGCACGGCTGGGTTTGCCTTTGTGGCGGATTCAGTTGTTCCTGTGGTTGCAACGTAATGCCAGTAGCGCTGCGGCCTGGTTTCATTTGCCCAGCCATCGGGTGGTGGAAATGGGATCGCGGGTCATTCTGTAATAGGCACCTGAAAGTGACATGGGGTCCAGGGGAGATTATCTCCCCTGGCGGGTGCAGGGCGGAGCCATGCACCCAGCAGAAATGATTGCCATACATAATGAAGCAGGTGAATCATGAATCACGCCCCCACAGGCAACAATTGGCAACCCCGTGAGGCAGTCCTGGTCTGCATCGGACCCGGTCCAGACAGCGCCCGGTTAATCGAACGCGCATCCCGCCGCGCCAGCCAAACCGGCGCCCCTTGGCACGCCATCGCCATCGATACCCCAGCCAGCCAATGGCTGCCAGAACAAGTACGCTCCCGCGTGCAACAGTCACTGGCAACCGCCCGACAAATGGGCGCCCAAACCGCTAACCTGTTCGGACAGAATGCCGTCGTCGTCGCCATCGAGTACGCCCGCCAACACCACCTGGGAACCCTGCTGCTGGGACGCGATCGCTACCAACGCCTGCCCTGGCAACACGGCTTCGCAGAACGCATCGCCCGCCAAGCCCCCGATCTGGAACTGCTGCAACTGGCCAGAAGCACGGAAAGCTCCTTCAGCCTGCTCTCCCGCCTGATCACCCTCTGGCAGCCCAGCGACAACCGCTGGCACGCCTACGGATTGGCCACGCTCGTGGTGGCCATGATCACCGCATGCATCGCCCCGTTCCAACAACACCTGGATCTGGCCAACTTGGTGATGATCTACCTGCTGGCAGTGGTACTCAGCGCCATCCGCCTGGGCCGTGGCGCAGCACTGCTGGCCGCCTTTCTCTCCGTAGGCGCCTTCGATTTTTTTTTCGTCCCCCCCTTCTTCACCTTCGTCGTACAAGATGGCCAACATCTGGTCACCTTCGCCATCATGCTCATGGTGGCCCTGGTGGTGGGACAACTGACCGCCTCGCTGCAATGGCAAGCCTCCATCGCTAGCCAACGCGAAGCCCACATGCGCGCCCTGTACGAGATGGCACGCCACCTCTCCAGCGCCATCAACAGCGAACAAATGGTGCCTATCTGCCAACAGTTCATGCACCAAGGCTTCCAGGCAACCATCTCCCTGCTGATCCCAGATGCACACAACCAACTGCAACCACTTACCCCATTGGTTACCCTGCGCGACGATCACCTGGAAGCAGCACAACGCTGCTTCACCCTGGGCGAACAAGGCAGCTGGGATATGGAAAGCTTCGCCGCATCCCACCTGCTCTTTATTCCACTCAAAGCCCCAACCCGCATGTGTGGCGTGCTGGTGGTGCAACCACAAGTACCCCTCTGGGAAATTCCCCTGGAACAAAAACAACTCCTGGAAACCAGCGCCTCCCTGATCGCCATCGCCCTGGAACGGTTTCATTATGTGGAGTTGTCACAACAAACCCAACTCTCCATCGCCTCCGAACGCCTGCGCAACTCACTGCTCTCCGCCATCTCCCACGATCTGCGTACCCCAATGACCATCATCACCGGCCTGAGCGAAGCCCTTACCCTGGCCAAACCCTCCCTGCAAGAACCCCACGCCAGTCTGGCCATGGCCATCCGCGAAGAAGCAGCCCGAACCGTCACCATGGCCAACAATCTCCTGGATATGGCCCGTATGCAAATGGGCAACTTTATCCCGAACCGCCACTGGCAAACCCTGGAAGAGGTGATCGGTGTCTCCATGGGCGACTGCGCAGCCGCCCTGGCCCGCCACACAGTGATCATCGATCTGCCCATCGACCTGCCCCTGCTGGAACTGGATAGCGTCCTAATGGAACGGGTCTTCAACAATCTGCTGGAAAACGGCGCCAAACATACCCCACCCGGTACCACCCTTCACCTCGCCGCTCACCATGCCGAAAATACTGTCACCATCACCCTGTCCGACAATGGCCCCGGACTGCCAAGCGGCATGGAAGAAAAAATCTTTGACAAATTTACACGCGGCAAAACAGAATCCAGTAACGCCGGTTTTGGCCTGGGATTGGCCATCGTCCGCGCCATCGTCGAAGCCCATGAAGGCCAAGTCAGTGCCGATACCCTGCCTGAAGGAGGCGCATGCTTCACCATCCGCCTGCCCGCCGGAGAACCACCAGCCATTCCAGAGGAACAAGAGTGAACGAAGGCGCACCAACTCAAACCACCATTATCATCATCGAAGATGAACCACACATTCGCCGTTTTGTGCGTACCGCCCTGGAAGCAGAACAATATGCCGTCGTAGAGGCCGAAACCGGCGCACGCGGCCTGATCGATGTGGCTACCCGTCGCCCCGATCTGGTCATCGTGGACCTGGGCCTGCCCGATTGCAACGGTACCGACCTGGTGCGCGATCTGCGCACTTGGTCACAACTGCCCGTCTTGATCCTCTCCGCCCGCGTCGATGAAAACGACAAAGTCGCAGCACTGGATGCCGGTGCCGACGACTATCTGACCAAACCCTTCGGCATTCCAGAACTACTGGCACGCGTGCGCGCCCTGTTGCGGCGCTCGCTACGGCAACACGGCGAAGAATCACCCATCATCCGTTTTGGCACAGTGGAAGTCAATTTGGCCCAACGCCAAGTCAACCGCGCGGGAAAAACCGTCCACCTGACCGCTATCGAGTACCGCCTGCTGGCACAACTGGTCGCCAACGCCGGTCGGGTACTCACCCACCGTACCCTGCTGCGCGATGTCTGGGGCCCCAACCAAAGCGACAATACCCACTACCTGCGGGTCTATATGTCCAACCTGCGCCGCAAACTGGAACAAAATCCCAATGTGCCACACCACATCTTGACCGAATCCGGCGTAGGCTATCGCTTGGTGCTGTCATGAACAACACCCAAAAAAAATGAGCGAGATGGTCACCCATCTCACCCATTTTTCTTGCAGCCAGCGCCAACAGCGCCGTCGACTACCGAAATTACATGGCAGCAGCAGCGGCCTTTTTCTTCTTCTTGGCCTTCTTGGCCTTCTTGCCATGCTTTTTGCCAGTATTGTGCTGTTTTTCCATCGTCTGCATGCCACCACCCACATCAGCGGCTTGAACCGGCGTAGCGGCCCACAGACCCATGGCAACCAACATGGCGATCACACCCGACATCCGTTTGAAATTTTGCATCTTACGCTTTCCTTAAATTCAAGAGCTTCAATGTGTTAAATGAGGTCAAGCCTGTCCTGGAACTGCATTGTGTTACGATCAACCTTGCCGTTGTCAGCGGTCAAGCTCTTTGTTTGGCATGCGCAACTGGCCAGCGTTCGCCGTTGACCCGACCCGCCAAACAGCACGACTACTTTTTGGTAGCGGCCTTCTGGAGTTCTTCACACTTCTTGTCACTCTTGCAATCCACCTTTTTGGGTGCATCGGCGGCTGAAGCGATATTTGCCACAAGAGACATGGCGAAAGCAAAAACGATCGCCACACCAATAGATTGTTTCATGGCCCCCCCTTTATGCAGGCGAAACAACTGGAATGCCGCAAGACCACGCAGCGATTGTGTCACCCGAATGACATGGACAACTGGCTGCCGACCGTCTACGCAAACATTGGACCGTTCTTCACATCCGGTACGATTGGTGTTCTAAACAGGTGTCCCGATCAGGATCGGGATAAGACGGGCAAAGCAACGCCCAGATCCCCGAACATACACCACGAAACGAAAGATCCCACTGCGGTAATGACCCACTATTTTACGGAGCATTGACAATCATTTCAACTCTTTTTTACGGTTGCGCGCATTTTTCCCACTTTTCCGCACCAGCTTACGGTCAGGATGTCTGACAATAATCGATCAATCAATTGGCTTTTGTTGACTTTTCCGGCCAAGAATGGTTGCGGGAAAAGGGGCGTGGATCGTATACTGACATCCATTAATCCACCGTTCTCTCCACCCATAGCGAGCCTGCACGCATGAGCGCACATCGTATTCACCAAATCCAGGTCTTGTTTTCTGCAGAGGAAGATCGCCTGCAACTCCGTATCAACACGCATGGACGCGCGGAATTTCGATTTTGGCTAACACGTCGTTTTATCAAACGTTTATGGCCAGGGTTACGCCAAGCCATGGAAAGCCAGGTACAAACAGAAACAACCGCTCCAGTGGATCCAAGCAATCGAGCCGCTGTCTTGAGCTTTGTCCATCAACAAGCGGTTTCGGAAAGCGATTTTGCCACCCGCTTCCAGGAAGAGGTCTCGGAAACGCCACTGGGACCACTCCCGGTACTGGTCACCCGCGCCCGCATCGAACCACGCGAACAGAGCGGCTATCTGATCGGTCTGCACCCGCAAACCAGCTATGGTATCGAGGTTGCCATGGACCCTAAACTATTACATTCATTCTGTAAACTCATCACAGATGCCGTTGCCAAAGCCGATTGGGATCTCAACCTGATTCTCTCGCCAATAGGAAAAGTTGTGACAGACATGGAAACACTTTACGGATCCAACGGTAGCAACTATACTATAAATTGATGTTTGCAATAACTTCAATCTAACACGCGAGGTCTGGCTATGGCTAAAATACTGCACACGGGTCGTTTTTTACTCCCTCTTTCCCTTTTTTCTGTCCTGATGGTGCCATTGGACTCCATGGCCACCGTGCACTATCACTGGGTGCAACTGCAACCGGGCAAACAGGTGGGTAAACAGTGGTTGCCAAACGTTTCCGTGCGGGCCATCGTGGCAGCGCAGGATGCCTGCCCAACCCTGTTTGATGATGCCGCAAAACCCCTCTTCACCCTGACGGAGCGCGCCAAAAAGGGCACCGTGGCCAGCGGAACCCTCTTCAACCAGATCAAGGTGTGCGAGAAAAATATCGCCGCAGATGATAAATTATTGAAAGAATGGCATGTCGGCTATCTGACGAGCGACAAAAGTTCGACACCGATTCGTCTGCCCAATCTGCACGAGGGAGGTCTACCGTTGAGTCAGGTGGTCACCTCTGGCTGCACCGGCTGCCGCGATGACAATTCACAATATTGTGCCAACACCCCCCCCGCAGGCGGTCAAGTAAAATCCACGACCCTGCCCTGGCTGCTGACCGCCATGAATCAAGTGGCCGCTGCCGGCACAGCAAACCGTTTGCCGCCGTTATGGGTTCACATGGGGGACATGCGCTACTCGGGTCAAAAAAGTGCCGTTGCCGACTCCTGGGAGAGCACATCGGGCAAGTTAGGCTGGAAAGAGGAGTTTTTTCAGCCCTACGCCCCGCTGATGCAACAAAGTTGGTCGGTCATTCTGCGTGGCAACCATGAGGGGTGTTTTATCAAAAAAAGTGAATGGAATAATACCGACTGGGCAGATCGGGCAGAAGGGTGGCTCTACTTCTTTGGCGATGGAGCGGATAGCTGCCAGGAGGTAGCCGTCAAGGATCGTGACGTTCTCACCCCTTTTGCCTTCGATGCGGTGGCCTTTGGTGGTACCGTGGATAAACCGGTCGCCAGCAAACAGTCGGCCCGTTTGGTGATGCTGGATATGGTACGCACGGCAGATGGACGCGACCTGGACCCAAAGGCGACTGAAGATCTCTACAAAACGCAGTACAACACGGTCGCCAAACGGTGGTTGCACGACTTGTCTAAGGATGAACCGGCTTGGTTCTTCCAGCACATCCCCGCCCACGAAATGACCAAAAAGGGTAAGCTGGACACAGATTCCCACTTTTACAAAGCCCTGCACAACTCCGACGTCAAAAAGGAGCTCGATAAAGTGGCCATGATTGCCTCGGCCCATCTGCATCAATTTCAAGTGGTGCAGCTAGACAAGAAGGAACCGGTGCAGATGATTGTCGGCAATGGGGGCGTAGCTCTCTCCGGCACAACCGGCGACCGTTGCGCCTGGCAAAACAAGGATGACGCTGTGGCCCTGCATTCGATTCACTTTGGTTTCATGCGCATCCAACTGGCTGTGGAGGGCAAAGAGGTAACGGCCAGCTACGAGGTGCCTTTGTACCAACCCAAAGCGGGTGACCTGCAGAACGCTTGGACCATGGTCTGCTCCGGCGACAAAAAGGCTCCTCTGCGTCCGGTTTGCAAAAAAGTCAGCGCAGTGCCACCCTGCTAAGCGGATTCGTTTTTCTCCTCTTGCAACTCCCTGCTATGCGCCGCACTGGCTGCCTCTATGGCTTCCGGTGGCCAGTGCGGTGAATAGACCACCTCCGACCAATCCTCCTCTCGCACCTCGCTGGCCCGCATAAAACCGGGCTCTCCGCTGCGTTGTTCTCCCAAAAAACCCACGCTGGCCATACTCAGGGTCTTTTCCCCCGCTACGATGACATGGTCCACCAGACGAATGCCCATGGGCAACAGGACGCGCTGCAATAACAAGGTCAGGTTAACATCGCTTTGGGAAGCCTGCAGCACACCAGAGGGATGGTTGTGCGCCAGGATCACGTTGACCGATTTATGGCGCAAGATGGTCTCCACCACTTGGCGAGGGTGGATCAGGGCATCGGTAACCGTGCCACGGGTGATCAAGGCCGGAAAAAGCAGTTGGCAGCGGTTGTCCAGACAGAGGGCATAAAATACCTCCTCCGAACGACCCGCCATCAACGGCACCAGAAATCGACTGGTGCGATAGGGATCATTCAGAGGCATCTTTTCCCGCGTGGCATTGTCGTGCAGATAACGCCGTGTCAGCGCTGGGATCAAGGTCAAAAAAGCCGCCGCCGCGCTGCCCATGCCAGGCACCAAGGCCAAATCCCGCGCATCCGCCTCCAGCACTGCCGACAAACAGCCAAAACGCTGCAGCAGCAGGTGGGCAATCCGGTTGGTATCCTGGCGCGGCAAGGCATTGAATAATAATAATTCTAATACCTGATGATCCTCAAACTGTTCCAGACCCTCTTGCAGAAAACGCCGCCGCAATCGTTCCCGATGTCCACGATGAATGGATGCGTCTTTTTCCTTCTCCTCCATGCCAGCAACTGCTCCCAAAGAATCGTGGTGGTCGTGCCTGTCATGACTGAATGGCAGTGCCATCGTGCGGCTTATTAAAACATTTTCTGGCGCAAAGACGAAGTTTTTTTCATTCCCTCAATTTCTGCGGGGTGCAGGGGCGGTCATCGCCCCTGCACCCCGCAATCGATTTTTTTTCTTGTTCTGTTGGTTGGTCTTGTGCTGACTACTGCCGCTGCTCGAACGCACCTTCGGCATTAGCACGCAGTTGCCGAATCACCGCAGCATAATCCGCTTGCGAAAAAACGGCAGAACCAGCCACAAAGGTATCGGCACCGGCGGCGGCAGCGGCGGCAATATTATCCACCTTGATACCCCCATCCACCTCCAGTTCGACGCTCAGCCCCCGACTGAGAATCTCCTGCCGCAACGTCTTAATTTTCGGCAACAAATAGGGAATGAACGACTGTCCACCAAAACCAGGATTGACGCTCATCAACACCACCCGATCCAGCAAGGGCAATACCTCAGCAAGCGTCTGCAAGGGGGTGGCCGGATTGAGCGCCAAGCCAGCCTGACACCCCAGTTCACGGATAAAATGCAGCGCCCGATCCAGATGGCGGGTAGCCTCCACATGGATGGTAATGCTGTCGGCCCCGGCTTTGGCAAATTCGGCCAGATAGGGTTCCACCGGCTCGATCATCAGATGCAGATCCAACGGGCGCGTCGCGACACGATGAATGGCCTCCACCACCAACGGGCCGATGGTCAGGTTGGGCACAAAATGGCCATCCATAACATCGATGTGGATATAGTCGGCCCCAGCCTCCTCCACAGTGCGAACCTCCTCGCCCAAACGGGTGAAATCAGCAGACAGAATACTGGGAGCAATCTTGATCATCAGCGGTTCACCATGGCATGCAAGCGTTGAATCCGTTCCGCCATCGGCGGATGGGTAGAAAAAAGCCCGGCCAGAAAACCGGCCGACAGGGGATTGACAATGAACAGGTGGGTGGTTGCCGGATGCGCCTCAGCAGCCGCCATGGGAATGGCCTGACTGCCCTGTTCCAATTTGTGCAACGCCGAGGCCAGCCATAACGGATTGCCGCACAGGCGTGCGCCCAAAGCATCGGCCTCATATTCGCGCGCACGGGAGACGGCCATCTGAATCAACATGGCCGCCAACGGGGCCAGCAGCAGCATCAGCAGATTGCTGCCCCCACCCTCTTCCCGCTCCCGGTCCGAGTGGAACAGGGAACCGAATTGGGCCAGCAGGGTCACCGCCCCCGCCAAAGAGGCCGTGATGGTACCGATCAGAATATCCCGGTTGTACACATGCCCCATCTCATGGGCCATCACCCCGGCCAACTCCTCCCGGCTGAGAATGCGCAAAATGCCCGTCGTGGCCGCCACCGCCGCATGGGCCGGATCGCGACCAGTGGCAAACGCGTTGGGGGATGGATCGTCGATCACAAAAACCCGTGGCATGGGCAGATTACCCCGACGCGCCAACTCCTGCACCATGCCATAATACTCCGGCATTTGCTGCGGGCCAATCTCCTGGGCGTTGTACATCTGTAAAACAGCCGAATCGGAGTTCCAATAGGCCCAAAAGTTCATGCCAACGGCCAGCAGCAGGGCCAGCACCATCCCTTCCCGCCCCCCCAGCGCCTGCCCTACCACGGCAAACAGAGCCGTCAAACCAGCCAGCAAAACAAAGGCACGCATATCACGCATGGCAACCCCCTGGATTGACAAAGCGGGAGCCCCGCTCCCGGATGCTTGTTGCAAATCAACCGCATTTGGAATAACCACACTCCAAACAGGTATCACACCCATCCAACCGTACCACAGCCATCTGACTGCATTTCGGGCACAAACTCCCCGTAGCCACCCCACCGTCTTGCGCCTGCTGCCGCTTGGCCATCAACTCCTCCGACACCTCCGGCGGATGCATGATACCGATAATGGTCAAATGGCGTTCCAAACATTCGCCAATTTCGGCCACCAGACTGGGCATGTACTTGCCACCGGGTTTGAAATAACCACCACGGGGATCAAAAACCGAACGCAACTCCTCCACCAAAAAGGTGGCGTCACCGGCATGACGAAAGACCGCAGAGATAACCCGTGTCAGGGCCACAATCCAGGCAAAGTTCTCCATATTCTTGGAGTTGATGAACATCTCAAACGGACGCCGCTTGCCGTTGACCTCAATATCGTTGATGGTCACATACAGGGCATGTTCAGAGAGGGGGGTTTTAATTTTATAGGTGGCCCCGGTCAACTCACCAGGCCGTTTCATGAGCGGTTGCATGTGGATGACATTGCCCTCCTCCTCTCGCCCGCTGCGCCCGATCCCTTTTTTGCTCTCTTTGACCGATGCTGTGGCTGCCGGTTCCCCTGTTTCCGACACCACATCATAGGCGACAATTTTCTCTTCGATACGGACTGCCATTTTCAACTCTCCTCCTGTCCCCCGCACGACTGGTTACAAACGACCGTAATAGCCCTCTTTTAGCGCATCATACAGATTGGCTGCCGTATGCTGTTCACCATCATATTCCACCTCTTCGTTGCCTTTCAACTGGATCGTCTCGCCGTTGGCCAGAGTGAAACGGTAGGTGGTAGCCGCCAGATCCTCCTGCTTGACCAGCACGCCCTGAAAAGCCTCTGGATTGAAACGAAAGGTGGTGCAGCCCTTCAAGCCTTGTTCATAGGCATAAAGATAGATCTCTTTGAAGGCATCATAGGGATAGTCGCTGGGTACGTTGATGGTCTTTGAGATGGAAGAGTCCACCCATTTTTGTACCGCCGCCTGAATATCCACGTGGGCCTGTGGATGGATGGTGTTGGCATCGACAAAGCAGACGGGCAGACGGTTTTGCTCCTCTTCGGCATAGGGATCGGCCTGCGGATTGACCAGCGCCCGATAGGCCAGCAACTCAAAAGAGAGCACATCGACCTTTTCTTTGGTTTTGCGACCGGCACGAATGATATTGCGGCTGTATTTGTGCGAAAAGCTGGGCTCGATGCCGTTGGAGGCGTTATTGGCCAAGGAGAGCGCGATGGTACCGGTGGGGGCAATCGAGGTGTGATGGGTAAAACGGCAGCCATGGGCAGCAATTTTCTCGCGCAAGTCTGCTGGAAATTGCGCCAGATAATGGCTGTAGCGGGCCAACAACACTCTGCCGGGCAGTGCATCACCCACGCACACGCCATCCGCTGCCATTTGTGGCCGTTGTGCCAGCATGGCCTCGGTAACGGTAAACAGCTGCGCCATGATGGGGGCTGGCCCTTTCTCTGCCGCCAACTCCATCCCCACCTGCCAACCGGCCAAAGCCATCTCCCGCGCCACCCGTTCGGCAAAGGCGATTGATGCGGCATCGCCATAGCGCATGTTGAGCATGGTCATGCTGGAACCCAACCCCAAGAAACCCATGCCATGGCGCCGTTTGTGTTGAATTTCTGCCATCTGCTCGGCCAGTGGCAAACCACTGATCTCCACCACGTTATCCAGCATGCGGGTAAAAACCCGCACCACCTCATCAAAGGTGCTCCAATCAAAACTGGCCTGCGGGGTAAAGGCGTTGCTGACAAAATGGGTCAGATTGATCGATCCCAACAGGCAGGCACCGTGCGGCGGCAAAGGTTGTTCACCACAGGGATTGGTCGCCCGCACCACCTCACAAAACCAGTTGTTGTTCATGCGGTTGACCTTGTCGATCAGGATGAAACCCGGCTCGGCATAGTCATAATTGGAGCTCATGATCAGATCCCAGAGGCGCTGCGCCGGAATGCGGCGGTAGACCCGACAGGCCACCTCGCCGCGTTCGTTGCAGCGATAGCCTTCGGTCACCGGCCAGGGCCGATAGACAATCGTCGTGTTGGCATCGGCCAACTCTTGCGGATTGGCTGGAAAAACCAATTCCCACTCTCGATTCTCTTTGACCGCCTGCATGAAAGGTTCGCTGATCAGACAGGAGAGGTTGAACTGACGCAGGCGACCATTTTCCCGTTTGGCGCGAATAAAATCGAGAATATCCGGGTGCGAAATGTCGAAAGTGGCCATTTGCGCCCCCCGGCGCCCACCCGCCGAGGAGATGGTTTTGCACATGGAGTCAAAAATATCCATGAACGAGAGCGGACCAGAGGTACTGGCCCCTGCTCCGGCCACCATGGCACCCTTGGGGCGCAGAGTGGAAAATTCATAACCGATGCCGCATCCTGCCTTGAGGGTCAAACCGGCCTCGCGCACCATGTCCAGAATATCCACCATTGAATCGCGCACGGTACCCGAAACCGTGCAGTTGATGGTGGAGGTGGCCGGTTTATGGGCCTGTGCCCCCGCGTTGGAGATGATCCGTCCCGCTGGGATGGCCCCATGTTGCAAGGCCCACAAGAAACGCTCTTCCCATTCCGCCCGTTTTTCCGCCTGCTCGACCTGGGCCAGGGCACGGGCCACACGGCGATAGGTATCGTCCACGCTGCCGTCCAAAGGCAGACCATCGCTGCTTTTCAGGCGATATTTACTGTCCCAAACATCCCAGGAGGCAGATTGTAACGCCCCTTTTTCCAGGGGTTGCGTGACGATTTTCTGGGCATGTGCGGCCATAGGTAAGTGCTCCTGCGGGTAAAGCAAGTTCGGGGATTTTTTTGAAGGCTACTTATAACATAGTCCCATACGACAGGCACCCTCCCGTGTAAGGGTACTGTCACAGGAGTTCAGCAGATTTTGGATTTATTATTCTGATATTGCATAAATATATTTTGTTTAGATGAGCAGATTTTCTTGACTTGCAGCCCCATCCTGGTACACGCTACCGGGATCGGCTGCATTGCGGCCAACCTTTATCGATGTTCAACCTCAAGGAGATTGTTGCACCATGGATAGCGTTCCCCACTATGCCGTCGTCACCGTGTCACCGGTTGCCTTCGACGCCACGGTCGAGGCTGTCAAAGCGGCCTTGTCTGCGCAGGGATTCGGTGTCATGTGTGAAATCGATGTCTCCGGCACGCTCAAGAAAAAGCTGGATGCCGACACGCCGCGCACGCTGATTTTGGGGGCATGCAATCCGCAACTGGCCTTGCGGGCCTTGACGGCGGTTCCAGACATTGCCACGCTGCTGCCCTGCAACGTGGTGGTACGGCAACAGGGCGAGCGGGTAGAGATTGCCATGATCAATCCGCTCATGATGGCCAATCTGATTGCCCATCCAGAGGTGGATGCGGTAGCCACGGAAGCCGATCAACGCTTGCGCGCCGCCATCGATAGCGTGGTGGGTTAAAAAAACCGGGGCAACCCGGAGCGGGTTGCCCCGAATGTTACCAAAGCTCTTAAAACTGCTCCTTGAGCACGGCCCCCCGATTCCCTTTTGGCATCGGAATAAAGCCTGTTTTCTGCAGCATCTCCTGCCCCACAGGCCCCAGGATCCAATTTAAATATTTTTTAACTGCCTCGCTGGGCTCACCCAGGGTCACCAGATAGAGGTAGCGCGCCAGGGGATAGCGCTTTTCCAGGGTGTGCGCTGCCGTTGGCGGAATACAGGCCCCCTTCTCTTTGCTGACACACAAGGTTTTGACCGCTGAGGTCACAAACCCCATACCCACATAACCGATGGCACAGGGGGCGTTGGCGACCCGTTGCACCACCGCCTCGGAACTGGTCGCCCGTTCCAACTGGGCATGAAAATGTTGGCCACGCTCCATGACCTCTTCACGAAATTGAAAATAGGAGCCGGAGTTGTTTTTGCGACCAATGCGCAAAATTTCCTGTTCGTCGCACCCCGCCACCTGCACCCCCAGATCGCTCCAACGCTCGATCTTCCCATCCCGCATATAGATGTTGGCCAACTGTTTCAGGGAGAGACCATGCAGCGGATTATTGGGATGTACGACAATAGATAGGGCATCCATCCCCACCGGATGCAGCATGGGGTGTTGGCCGGCCCGCTTGACCGCCTGCTTGATCTCATGCTGACGCAGGGGACGACTGGTCGCGGCAAGCTCTACATGGCCGTTGATCAAGGCCGCTATGCCGTTGCCGGAACCGCCACCGCTGGCCTCCAGCGCCACAGCGGGGGTCTCGCTTTGATAGCGGGTCGCCCAACGACTGATGATCGGCAACAAGGTATCAGAACCTTTGCTGCGGATGATCGTCTCCGTAAACTCTGGCCGTGCGGGGGCCGCCTCCAGCGGCAGACCACACCACATAACCCACAGCCCCAACATCCAGCACCACCACACACGTCTGTTCAATGGCTACCTCATGTGGCTAAAAATGGCTACCCAATCCATCAGAAGATCACAAAATCGGTTTGATTTTCCGTGCAACTGTTCACTGCAAACGGATCTATCCAGAGACCAAGTCGGATAGTAGCACTGATTCTTGCTGTTGAGCAAATCTACTCTACAAAAACGTAAAAACTATGTAATACGCAACAAATAAACAATAATACTATGTGGAACTTTGTACACGAATGGTTGCATAGCCGCTGCCCGGTTGGCGAAAATTGGTCACTTGGCCGCGATACAGGCGGGGGGCCACCCCCAGCAGTTGCTTTTGGTAGACGAAGAGGCGCCAATCCACCTTCATCTGGGTCTCTGCGTTCTGGGAGGGGGGGATAAAGCGTTGTACCAGCGTGCTCTCTGCGGGCAAGGCTTGAAAGCGTTGTCGAGAGATGCTGTCGCCCAAGAGCACGCCGCGACTGCCAAAGGCGGTGACCGGTTTAAAAACCCACTGTTTGCGTTGTTGCCAGAGTTGCTCGCTATTTTGCCCGGCCAGCAGATGGGTAGGGGGGACAGTCTGTTGCAGGAGAGCCAATTGTTGTGCGTTCACCCCCAGGGAGGCCAGCCAAGCAGTATCCTGCCAGAGAATCATCCGCCGTTTATCGGCGAGCAGACCATAGGTATGGGGATTGGGGGTCAGACAGAGTTGGCGGGCCAGATAGGCGGTGCGAATGGGGGCCATCTCTGGGCTTTCCAGATAAAAGTCGCAGTGGCGGTTATAGATCAGATCCACCCGGTGGCCTTGCCAGAAGATGCCGTCGGCGCCACCCTGCAATTGGCGGGGATCGGCCAGGGCAGCGTGGATGCCACGCTGGGCAAAAAGGGTGCATAAAATCTGCATCTCTTCGGCCAGATACTGTTTTTCCGGCTCTTCATCGACGATCAATACCCGCTGCGGGTATGCCATTGTGCCGTTGCTGAAGAGGTGCATTTCCTGCGCGAAGGTGGCGAGCAATCGTTCGATCCGCCTGCTGTTGGAATAGCGCCCGTGTTGCGGAAAATCGGGATCATAGGCGCGCCACGCCAACAGAGCGCCACCGGCATTGGTGTTGACTTCGATCAGTTGCGGGCCACTCTCCCGCAGGTGAAAATCGTAGCCCATCATGACGGCATCGTGGCCGGGATCGAAGCGGGCCACCTCTGGCAACTGTTCGGCCACACGCTGCCGGTAGGCTGGCAGGCGGTGCAGGGCGTAGAGGGTACGCATCAACTGCAGCATGCGGCGCAGATGGCGCGGATCCAGAGTGAGGCAGGGCATGGTGCTCATTGGCGCGATTCCTGAGAGGCGAACTGGGGCGAAAGGGGGTGAGCACGGCATTGCTGCAGGGAGCGGTGCAAAGCCAGCAGGGCCAGGACGGCCCCGGCAGCCATGATCAGAAAGAGGATGGCGGCCCCCACGCGGTCATAGAGTTGACCACAGAGAAAGAGGCCGACACCGGTACCCAGGCCGAAGGAGAGGGCACCATACCAGCCTTGCGCCTGGGCGCGACTGGCGAGGGGGGCCATTTCGAAGGTGCGGTGTACGGCACCGATATGAAAGGCAGCGAAGGTGAAGGCGTGCAGTGGTTGTCCCAGCAGCAGCAATGGCCAAGCGGGGGGCAGGGCGTAGAGCAGCCAGCGTGCAACGGCGATGACCATGGCGGCCTGCAGCAGACGGGTGGTGCCGAAACGTTGCAGCAGTGTGTCGGAAAAGTGCAGCATCATCACCTCGGCGATGACACCGAGGGCCCAGATCAGGCCGATGGCGGCGCGGGTAAAACCGTGGTCGGCCAGATGCAGCGAGAGAAAGCCGTAGTAGGCACCGTGCGAAAATTGCATAAAAAAGGTGGAGAGATAAAACCAGCGCACACCGGGCAGGGAGAAGAGCGCACTGGTACTGGAGCGTTCCGTATCATGCGCTTCATCGGCGGGCAGATAGCGGGCAATGAGGGCGCTGAGCGCCAAAAAGAGGGCGATGATCCAGGGCAGCAGTTCCAGGCTCCACAGATCGATGAGCGGACCCAGGCCGACCGCCAAAAGGATGAATCCCCAGGATCCCCAGACGCGGATACGGCCATAATCGGCGCTGGGCATGGTAGGCTGCAGCCGTTTGACCGTCTCCAGGGTGGTCGCCTCCACCAGGGAGAGTTGGGTGTTTTGCATCAGGCTAAAGAGCAGCACCCCCAACAGCAACAGGGCCAGATGATCGGCAAAAAAGAAGCACAGGGAGGCGAGAGTTGCTGCCAACGAGGCCCGTTGAATCATCTGCTGGCGGGAGCCTTGATCGGCCAACCGTCCCAGAATGGGGGGACCGAACAGTTTGACGCTGGTGGAGAGGGCAGCCAACAGACCGATAATCGTGGCCGAGTGGCCGTGGCTATCCAGGTAGAGGGGCCAGTAGGGAATCCAGACCCCCACGACGGCGAACAGGGCGGCATAAAAGCCGCGCAAGGCCCAGAGGGTCTGTCGATTCTCTGCGGAAAGCGCTGCGGGAAGAGTATTCAATCGCCTGTTCTGTCGTGGTGACAGCCGTTCTGTGCGGGCGGTCTAGAAGCGAAACAGCACCCACTGTGGCACCACCAGACGGGGTTGAAAGCCGACATACCGCTCTTGAAAGAGTCCTCTGCCTTCCACATCGATCAGGTAGTAGGATGGTCCGCTGGCTGGGGTAACCTCGATTTGGAAGACGGTGCCGTTGATCAGGTATTCGCGCACGGTCAGGCCGTTGTACTCCTCATAGCGGCGGATGACTGTCTCCGGTGCGGAGGCATCCGGGTCCAAGGTTTCGCGCAGTTCGGCGACCAGGGGGCCTTTGGGCGGCACGGCGAAACCGTCTTCGTTGCGGCTGCGCTCCTCAGGCACGGGTTGGCTGGCGTGCGCTGCTGTTTTATCGGCGTTGCGTTCGGCGGCCTGCAGACTGCCGGGCAGGAGCAGGCAGAGCCCGACGAACAGGGATGCGAGAGATTGACTGTGGGGGCGTACCAGGGATGCGATCATGACCAAAATCCTTTTGCCGGACCACGCCGGAGTGAATAATTTAAACAGATACCGCAAAGAGCGCCAGCACTTCGGCATTGCCGTGTTCTCTGGCATAATCCAGGGGTGTTTTGCCGTCGAGATCCTGCACGTGTTGTTCCGCTCCGTTGTGCAGCAGAACACGGACCACGGCCACACGTTCACGAATAACGGCCCAATGCAGTGGAGTCTTGCCGGAGCGGTTGCGCTGGTTGATGTCGGCACCGCCTTCCAGGAGGGCCTGCACCACCGGTTCATGGCCGTAGAAGACGGCGCAGTGCAGGGCTGGCCCGCCATCGATGCTGCAGAGATCCACTTTGGCGCCCCATTGGATCAGGGCGGCGGTTATTGCATCGTTGCCCTCTTGGGCGGCCTGAAAGATGGGGGTTTCGCCGTGGCGATCGCGGGCGTTAACCTCTGCGCCCCACTCCACCAGCAGTTGGGCCACCTCCAGATGGCCCCAGGAGGCTGCCCAGTGCAGGGGAGTTTCCAGATCCTTGTCCGGCAGTTTGGGATCACCACCGGCTTGCAGCAGTTTGCGGGTGATATTGACGTTGCCGCGAATCACTGCCCAGTGCAGCGGAGTCCAGAGGTAGCAGTCCACCAGTCGGACACTGGCTCCCGCCTGCAGCAGGCGATCCACCAGTTTTTCTTCTCCCTCTTGCACCGCCCGATGCAGGGGTGTCCAACCATCCTTGTCACGGGCATGCACATCCAACCCCTGATCCAACCGTTCTGCCAGGGTTGTGATATCGTCCATATTGACAATGTGTTCTGGTGCCATTTTGCCTCCCTCTACGCTTCCCGAATGCAGCATGCGGACTTGTTTGACCAGCCATTGCCTGCCACCCGATAATAAAGGTATACCAGATACTGTATAGGAACAACCCTTTCAATCGGAGAGCTTTGTCATGACCCGTTCCGAATCGCTTTTTCAACGCGCCAAAGAGATCATTCCTGGTGGTGTCAACAGCCCGGTACGGGCCTTTAAATCTGTTGGTGGCACGCCTCCTTTCATTGCCAGCGCCAAGGGGGCGTTGTTGAGTGATGTGGATGGGCGCAGTTACATTGATTACGTCGGCTCCTGGGGACCAATGATTGTTGGCCATGCCCACCCCGCTGTGGTGGCAGCCATTCAGGAGGCGGCAGGCAAGGGCTCCTCTTTTGGTGCGCCCACCGAGGCAGAGCTGTTATTGGCAGAGGCGATCATTGCCACGGTTCCCTCCATCGAGATGGTACGGTTGGTCAACTCTGGCACCGAGGCCACCATGAGCGCCTTGCGTTTGGCCCGTGCCGCCACGGGGCGGCCATGTATCGTCAAGTTCAGCGGTTGTTATCATGGCCACAGCGACAGTCTGTTGGTGGAGGCCGGTTCGGGGGCAGCCACCTTTGGCGTCCCTTCTTCTCCTGGGGTATCGCCGTCAACGGCACAGGATACCTTGACCCTGCCTTACAACGATCTGCCTGCCGTGCAGGAGCTTTTGGCGCTGCGGGGTGAGCAGATTGCCGCGTTGATTGTCGAACCGGTGGCGGGCAACATGGGGTGTGTTTTGCCTTTGCCCGGCTATCTGGCGGGTTTGCGCCGTGTCTGTGACCAATATGGGGTACTGTTGATTCTGGATGAGGTGATGACCGGCTTTCGGGTGGCTTTGGGCGGGGCGCAAGCGCTGTATGAAGTTCGTCCCGATCTGACCACGTTGGGCAAGGTGATCGGTGGGGGACTGCCGGTTGGGGCGTATGGGGGCCGCAAGGATCTCATGGCACGCATTTCTCCGTCTGGGCCGGTCTATCAGGCGGGGACGCTTTCCGGCAATCCGCTGGCTACTGCTGCCGGTTTGGCAACCTTGCAGATTATCCGGCAGGAGGGCTTTTTTGCCACTTTGGAACGGCGCACGCAGCGTTTGACGCAGGGCATCTCTCGTGCGCTGGTCCAGGCAGGCGTTCCCCATCTTGGCACACAAGTGGGTTCCATGTTTGGGCTTTTTTTCTCTGACCAACCGGAGATTCGCAATTTTGCCGAGGCGGCGCAGAGTGATTTGCAGCGTTTCAACCGTTGGTTTCACGGCATGTTGGCTGAGGGGATTTATCTGGCGCCCAGTCAGTTTGAGGCGGGTTTTCTCTCGTTGGCGCATGATGACACTCTGATTGATCGTACCATCGAAGCGGCACAAACGGTGGCCAAGCGGATTTGAAATATTTTTATTACTGCGGGGTGCAGGGGCGGTCACCGCCCCTGCTGGGTGCAGGGCAAAACACTACTTATAATGTATCATATTGATATTATTTTAATAACCATCCAACCAACTCAAATACGGCCTTTTCGGGGGCGGTATCGCCTCGATCCGCTCCACCCGCACAGCCAATAAACGCTGTTCTCCTGGCATGGAACGGGTCGTACCACGGACCTCATACCACTCCTCTTCTTTGACTTCAGGAGAATTGGGTAACTGCTCCAACACCACCGCCACGGGCGAGGCATCCGCAGCACAACAGGCAATGGCAAAACGATACAACAACACAACCGAACGATCCGACCACTCCGGGAAAAACTCGCGCAACCTCTCCCCTTGCAAACGGGAGAGCCGCCCGATCAAGACCACCGGTGCCCCCTCCTGCAGACGAGGGTTGCCATAAAGCTGTAGATGGGTAACCTCCAGATGCTCGCCAGGAGACAAGGCAGCCAACACATCACCCACCTCTCTGGTCGCCTGATTGGGATCGAGAATACGCATTTGAATGCCATCGCGCAGAGTGGCGGTACTCATATTGAGGCTGGTAACCCCAGCCAGAAAAAGCAACAACAAAGGAATGGCATGGCCCAAACTTTCCAAAGCCAACTGCAGATGGACACGCCAACCCAATGGGGAAACATCCAGAGCGCTGTTGGGCAGAACACCGACAATGATCAATAACAACAGCACCCCTCCACCGGCATACAGCAGATCACTCTGCAACGCTGCCAAGTAGTATTCTTCCTGGCCGTTGGCAATCAGATGGCCAAAGAAGAGCAGCCATAGATACAGTTGAACATTTTTCCAATGTTCCAGAGCGCGATGCATCATGGCAGCACCTGCCAACGGTTATCCACGTCGTAGAGATAGTCCATCCAGCTATCCGGCAACCCCTGCAACAGCAGGATGTAAACAGAGACAGCCAGAATAATGGCCAGCCCCAAGCGGATGATAAAACGGCTTTGAAAGACTGTGCGATACATAAAAAGCAGCTTAATGTCCAGCATGGGACCGATCACCAAAAAGGCCAGATGGGACAGGGGATTGAAAGAGACAAAACTGGCCGCTACAAAAGCATCAGCCCCGGCACAGAGAGAGAGGACAAAGGCCATGCTCATCATGGTGGCCGGGCCAGAAAGACTGCCCTGCCCCAGATCAGCCAACCAGCCAGGATGAATCAGACTCTTCATCAGGCTGGCGATGAATACCCCGAAAAGAAAATAGCCGGCAGAGTCGAGAAAATCGGCACGGGTTTGCAACAACACGCTGCGCAGACGAGACCAACCCTTGCCAGGGATGGCACAGGCATGCTGCGCACAACAGGCTGCATGGTGTGATTGGGCCACATCTGGAATCAGGACAGACTGCGCCTGCAGACGCCGGTAAAACAAGGCAATGCCCAGCGCCACCAGAATGGCTCCCCCCGCCCGCAACAGCGGATAGAAGAGATTTTGCCCAAAAGCCATCCAGGTACCAAGCAGCACCAAAGGATTGAGAATGGGAGCCGCCAACAGATAGGCCAACGTATGGGGCAACGGCAACCCCATGCGCAGCAGACGACGGGCCACAAAGCCAATACCGCATTCACAAATCGGGAAAAGCGGCGCGATCAAGATCACGGCAGGAATGCCCCAAAAACCCAAACGTTTGACCATGCGGGGCAACCATTGCGGGGGAATCAGCCACTCCAGCAGCGCCCCGGCCAGAGCCGAGAGCAACATGTAAGGCGCACCCTCCAGCACAATGGCGATAAAATAGGTGGCAAAATTTTCACGCCAACCCGGACCGGGTTGCTGGTTGAGTCGATCCAGATAGGCGGAAAAACCCATCTGTTGCTGCAACAATACCGGAACAAAGATGGCCAGAATCAACACCACCATCAACAAAGCCCCCAGCCATTTTTCCCGCGCTGGGGCGGCCGTAAAAGGCTGCTGGGTCAAGGGTTGCGACACGTGTAACACTCTCCTTCAACCTCCATCGTCACCTTCTGCGGCAAAAAGGCGATGCTTGCCGCCAACTGGGGAATCGCCTGGGCAATGACGCTGCTCTCCGTCTCTGCCACCACACCACAACGGTGACAGATCCAAAACTGCATGATGGCTTGATGACTGACCCGGGTGCAGGCAAAAAAACCATTCTGCCCGGACAGACGGTGTACCACCCCCAAGGCCATCAAAAACTCCAAAGCCCGATAAACCGCCGCCGGGGTGGGACGATGGTCCGGTTGGGCCATCTGCTCCAGTATGTCATACGCACCCAGCGCATGGTGCGTTGCCGAGAGAATCGCCAACACCTGCTGACGCTGTGGGGTAAAACGGATGCCTTGTTGCTGACACAATTGCTGCGCCCGTTGCAAAATCCAGGCACGGCATTGTCCATGATCATGATCCAGAGCCGGAAAGGGAGAGCTGTCGGAATGGGGCGTCATGGCACACTCCTGGAAGAGGTTGGCGCATTATTGGGTTGACAGGGTATATCAATTGCCGCTAGGATGCAACAAATGATACAATATATCATCTCAACATCACAGAAAATCACGAACGGGAGAAAATGACCCATGAAGCAGAGCGTCTGGAGCAAGAGAGTGTTTTTGGCGATCGGATTATGGTGTGTTGGGTTGACAGCGGCTTGGGCCGATCCGGTGTCGGTGGTGGCCACCTTTTCTGTATTGGGGGACATGGTGCAACAGGTGGGGGGTGAGCAGGTGCAGGTGACCACTCTGGTAGGGAACAACAGCGATGTGCATCAATACGAACCGGCCCCGGAGGATGTCAAACGTTTGCAGCAGGCTGCCGTGGTGGTGGTCAACGGGCTGCATCTGGAGGGGTGGTTGCAGCGTTTGATTGCTGCCTCTGGTTTTCGCGGGCGGCAGGTGGTGGCCAGTACAGGGGTTGCGGTACGCAACATGGAGGAGGAAGGGCAGACGGTTCCCGATCCGCATGCCTGGAACAGCGCCGCCAACGGCATGATCTATGTGCGCAACATAATGCACGCGTTGCAGGAGGTGGATCCAGACCATGCGGCTTTTTACCAGAGTCGGGGAGAGCGTTTGCTGACTGCGCTGCAGGGGTTGCATGAGGAGACCCGGCAGCAGGTTGCTGCCATCGCCTTGGAAAAGCGTAAAATTCTCACCAGTCATGAATCTCTGGGCTATTTTGCTGACGCCTATGGGGTACGTTTTCTGGCTCCCTTGGGGATCTCCAGCGATGCGGAGGCGACCGCCAAAGGGGTGGCCAACCTGATGAAACAGATTCGTCAGGAGAAAATCCGCCTCTATTTCTTGGAGAACAGTGGCGACAAGCGTCTATTGACGCAGATTGCCAAAGAGACTGGGGCCCAGTTGGGGGGAACACTCTATGTGGAGTCTTTGTCCGAGACAGGTGGACCTGCGGCGACCTATGAGCAGATGTTTCGTCACAATGTACGGTTGTTGCTGGCCGCCATGCAGCAACCCTGAGGCATAAGCGTTAACCGAACAACGAACACCCATTCGACAGCAAAAAAGCCGTTATGGCACGCGATGTTAGAAGTCGGGCGTCCGCCCTTCCTCGGTAAAAGCGCGCCATTACACGCAAGGGCTCCGCCCTTGCAACCCGGCAGGGGCGGTGACCGCCCCTGCACCCCGCAATAATTTAAAGGATTAAATAACCCGTCTCTGCAACAACCAATCAGCCCATTGCCAATCCAACGCCGTATCAATATCCACCGACCGCTCCGCAGGCATCACATAGGCCCGCGTCCCAACACCAACAAAACCATTCTGTCGCAAAAACCAATCACAACGCGCCACATACACCGCACCGTTCAACACATAGGCAGTCGGCAACTGCTGACGCCCCACACGTGTGGCATCCTGCCCCAAAACCGGCTGCATCTCCTGCTCTGGCGTTAAAAAGTAACTCCAGAAAGGAGATTTGACCGCCGTCACCGAAACGGCAGCCGGCGCCTGATAACGCCGACACAACTCCAAACACGCCTCAATATCTGCCGCCTGCCGCAACGGAGAGGTCGGTTGCAACAACACCAACCACGTATAACGCTCCGACAAACTCTGCAAAGCATGACGTAACA
The DNA here is from genome assembly GCA_002753095.1 of Magnetococcales bacterium. GTDB lineage: Bacteria > Pseudomonadota > Magnetococcia > Magnetococcales > Magnetaquicoccaceae > Magnetaquicoccus. Next base: position 37,640 of record PDZU01000001.1, on the reverse strand, counting down.
CATCGATCGTGGAAGCATCATCCGTGGCCAAATGCGCCGGACGAACAAAAGGTACCTCACAACCCCACGCCCGCGCAGTGGCCATGATGGCAACATCCTCCGAAGAGAGAATCAGACGATCAATCGCCGAACAGGCACGCGCCGCCGCAATGGTCCAGGCCAACAAAGGCTTGCCCTGCAACGGCAGACAGTTCTTCCCCGGCAACCCCTTGGAACCACCCCGCGCCGGCATGACCGCCAACACACTCTGCCCGTCAATCATGGCGCCTCATCCTCAACAATCGCCTGATCGACCGGATAGGCACGCGTCGCCCGCCGTCCCAGCCACTCCCAATAGCGCAACGGCGAAATCCCCACACCAGGCCGCTTGCAACCCAAATTGTCAGCAGTAAAACACTCCCCCACAGCAATCTCTCGCACAGCGACCAACTGCTTGCGCACCAGCGCACGATTGGCCAACTCCACCGCTGCCGCACTTTTAAAACCATCCCCCAACGCCTGCTCCACAGCACGAATGGAACGGACCAAATCAGCCAACGCCTGCGGTTCCAAAGAAGCACGATGGTCTGGACCAGACAGGCGACGATCCAGCGTAAAATGCTTCTCCACCACACAAGCCCCCCGCGCCACAGCAGCAATGGCCACCGCTACCCCCTCAGAATGGTCCGACAACCCCACCGGCAACGCAAAAGCACTCCGCAAACTGTCCATGGCCCGCAAGTTGATGCTGTGCTCCGGGGCCGGATATTCGCTGGTACAGTGCAAAAGAATCACCCGGTCAGCCAAATGCTGGCGCCCCTGCCGCGACATCCAGGCCGCCTCAAAAGCAGCCAACGCAGGCGCAGTCCCCAGATAACCACAGGCCAACACCGCCAAAGCCTGTTCCACCTCAGCCAACGAAGCCATCCCGGTAGAGAGAATAATACGCCGCCCACTCCGGGCCGCCTGCCACAACAACGGCCCATTGGTGATCTCCCCGGAAGAAATTTTCAGGGTGTCCAAAGCAAGCTCGTCGGTCAAGAAACGTAAACTCTCCAGATCGAACGGCGTGGAAAGAAAGGCAATCTGCCGCTCCTGACAATGGCGTTGCAGACGATAATGGCTCTCCGCATCCAACTCCAAACGGCGCAACATCTGCCATTGCGATTCATGCTGTGCCGTCGTCTGCCGTTGATAGGCCGCCTTGCCCGCCGTGCGGGTCACCAACGCATCACTGCGAAAGGTCTGAAACTTCACCGCATCAGCCCCCGCCGCTACCGCCGCATCGACCAAACGCAACGCCTGCTGCAGATCACCGTCATGGTTAACGCCCGCCTCGGCGATGATCACCGTGCGCGGCAACGGAAAAACCGTAGGAAGCGCCGGCCAAACGATGGACATGCCAAACCCCCTTCCGATCAATAGGTCATCTGCTTGCCAAGCAGACGCTGCTTGCCCGGCAGATTTTTGAGGATCACCAGAGAACGCTCCGCCATGTAACCATCGCCATAAAGCGGATCCCCTGGCTGAATGGTGCTCCGATACCCCGCATCAAAGGCAGCCCGCAATACCGCCGCCCGAATGGCCTGCGCCTCAAGAGGCACCGACTGCAATTGCGCTGCCGCCAAACGCCCCTGCTGCCGCTTGCCGATATTGACGGCAGGCAGCCCCAAAAAAGGCGCCTCATGGAAAGCCAACGAAGAGTTGCCAATCAGGCAGCGCGCCTGTCGCAACAAAGCCACAAAAGTGGAACGCGGCAGATGACTGTACAAGGAAAGTTGCTGCCGGGCGGCAGCCTGCTGCAAAACACGGGCAATATCGGCATGGCCAGGATCGCTGTTGGGAGCGCCAGCAAAAAGATGCAAACCACTCCCAAGCAACGCCTGCAGGCAAAGCGCAACCTGTTCGGCAGGGGCAAGCGGATGATCATCCAGCAACGGATGATAAAGAAAAAGAGCATAAGGCGTGCGCACCCCATCGCCCATGCGCGCAGCCAGTTCCTCCAGAGCGAGCGGCACCTCCCAACGCAGACGATCCACCCCACCGCTGCCTACCACATGAATACGCCACGACTCTTCACCCATGCGCTGCAACCGCTCGCCATGCGCCGCCGTCATGACCAGATGCAGGTGACTCATCTTGCTGGCGGCATGGCGCACCCACTCATCCGGGCACGCACCGTACAAAGAGTCACCACCAGCCAGATGAACCACCGGAATGCCCAGATAAAGACCCGCCAAGGCCCCCACCACCACCTCTTCCCGATCCCCCAACAACAACAGCAGATCCGGTCGCACCCGCTCCAGGGTCTGGGCCAATGAGGTCAACAACAAACCACTGGAGCGAACCTTGCCCACCCGACTATTGGAGTGGAGCAAGGTCTCCAGCCGTTCGATGATTGGCAAGCCATCCTCCTCGATCCGCTGCACAGAATAATGGTGCAGATCAGTCAAATGGGCGCCGCACACGATCACCCCCAACGCAAACGCCTCATCATCCGCCAAGGACCGCAGCAAGGGGTAAAACAGATCATACTCGGAACGAATGCCGCTTAAAGCCACCACATGAATGCGACCCTGACACTCGGTCAGCAAACCCGCCCCAGTGGGTGAATCGGACACGGTTACCGTCCCCAACCAATGGGCCTAATTGACCCGTCCAGCATCCACACCCAATTTGCTCAACAACTCCGCCAAACGGTTCATGTTGGACAAAGAGAGCAGATGGGCATAGATCCAACCCAGCTCACCAGAACGGAACAACTCCAGAGCCTTTTCCTGGGGCAACTCCATCAATTTTTTCTCATCGACCACCAACAGGCCACCCATGGAAAATTTGACCCCACCAGCCAACTCGGCACGGGCGGTCAATTCGGTGAGCAGTTCCATCTCTTTCAGGCGATTGACAAAAATCTCCGTGCGTTGGTTCTGCCCTTGATACTCTTTGAGAAAACGAATGGCATTTTCCAACAAAGGCGCCTGCTCGCCATCCTCGTTGAAGAGAGGAGTACCCGATTCGCTGTTAAAACCGGCAAAGGTTTCGTCGATGCAGACGGCCAGATTGCCATCGCCCGAATCGGCCAGAACAAAAGGATAACGACGCACAAAAGCAGGGATATAACGCGCATCCCACTGGCCGTTGCCATCGATATAGAGATTTTCGTCGTTGCGCAAGCCCAACATGGCCAAGGGAATGGTGCGATCACCCGCTTTGGCAAAGACAATCGGATACTCCTTGGCGACATGGACGAACTCCATGCCGGTGATGATCACCGAATTGGTCGCCTGGGCGAAGGAATAGTTGGCCCCCTTGTTGTCAATTTTAAGGGCGCGATGCCGTTCCTTGTTGAGCGCCACGGGTTGTTCGTAGAACAAAAGCTGCTTCATGCTGCGATTCTCCTCAAAGGTATGTCTGAATTACAAGGGAGTTGCTGTATTGAATTCTCCCGCGCACCATGTTATTGTAAACCAATTTCCGGCAAATAGGGAGAAATATTTTCCACTTGCAACGATTGGCGGGAGAGCTGGGGGCCATGACAACCCCCAGCCGGTGTTCACGGGGAAAATCAGGCAGCAGCGGCGGCAGCCAAGGCTTCGGCGTAGTTGGGTTCTTCAACAATCTCTGGCACCTGTTGGGTATAGACCACGCTACCAGCGCCATTGACCACCACCACGGCGCGGGAGAGAAGACCAGCCAAGGGACCATCCACCATGCGCACGCCATAGGCTTCACCAAACCCTCTGGCCCGCATCTCCGAAACCGATTGCACCGCTTCCAGACCTTCTGCACCGCAAAAACGCTTGTGGGCGAAGGGCAGATCCAGAGAAACACACAAAACCACCGTGTTCTCCAGTTGCGCAGCCTCGGCATTAAAACGGCGCACCGACATGGCACACACGCCGGTGTCAACGCTGGGGAAAATATTGAGAACCAAGCGTTTGCCAGCAAAATTTTGCAGCGACAGATCCGCCAGATCGGTGCCGGTCAAACAAAAATCGGGGGCCTGACTGCCCACGGCAGGCAGATTGCCACAGGTATGAATGGGGTTACCTTTGAAGGTGATTTGCGCCACGCGTGCTCTCCTTGCCAATAAGGGGGATAATGGATCGTCGGCAAAGATAGGCTGCGGCCAGGAAAAGGTCAATTCTCAATTTTAACTTCCAGGCCAGAGAAAACACTTACCGGTATGCACTCAACCAAACTGTTCCGGTCGTACCGAGAGACCGCGCCACCAATCTGCGCAGGACATGCGCCGTTTGCCAGCCGGTTGCAGTTCGGTCAACAACAGACTGCCCACTCCGCACGCCACCTCCACGGCATCGGCATGGCTCTGGAGGATACGGCCTGGCGCACCGTTATGCGCACCCAAACGACAGGCAAACAGTTTGAGCGGCTTGCCATTATAGCTGGTTTGGGCAGCAGGCCAGGGGTTGAGGGCCCGGATCTGCCGCTCGATCTCTGCGGCAGGGCGCTGCCAGTCGATCTGTTCATCGGCAGTCTGCAGTTTGGCGGCATAGGTTACCCCCTCCTCCGGCTGCGGCAGCAGAGGCAACGCCCCCGCCTTCAGACGGGGCAGAGCGTCGCGCAACAACTCGGCACCCAGAACAGAGAGTTGATCATGCAGTTGCCCGCCGGTGAGTGTGGCCGTGATCGGCAACGTCCGCCAGCAGAGCATGGGACCGGTATCCAAGCCGGCATCCATACGCATCAGGGTGACACCGGTCGCACTGTCGCCAGCCAAAATGGCGCGCTGGATCGGAGCCGCCCCCCGCCAACGCGGCAACAGCGAGGCATGGATATTCAAACAGCCCCAGCGCGGCAGGGCCAACACCTCTGGCGCAAGAATCTGCCCATAGGCCACCACCACCACCAGATCGGGCTGCAGTGCGCGTAGCGTCTGCACCGCCTCCGGGGTCCGCAGCCGCGTTGGCTGAAAAACCGCTACGCCCCGCTGCTCGGCAAGCTGCTTGACCGGCGACGCGGTCAGCTGCAAGCCACGCCCGACCGGCTTGTCCGGCTGGGTAAAAACACCGACGACTGCATCCTCCCCCTGCAACAAACCGCTCAAAACCGGTACGGCAAAGGTGGGCGTACCCATGAAGACAATACGCCAGGGCGCTGCGGCAGTGCTCATTTTTCCTTGTCCTCGCTGGCCTTTTTCTTGAGTTTTTGCAGGATTATCGACCGCTTTAACGCCGAAATATGATCGATGAACAGGGTACCGTGCAGGTGATCAATCTCATGCTGCAGACAAACAGCCAACAGTTCGGTCGCCTCGACGCGCACGGCTTGATTGTGTCGGTCCAGGGCCAAAATTTCGATGGCGGCAGCACGCACCACCTCGGCCACCTGATCGGGAACCGACAGACACCCCTCCCGCCAGGGCAGGGTGCCCTCCATGCGGATGATCTTCGGGTTGGCGAGCATCAGGGGGCGATGGTTTCTTTTGCCCTCTTCGTCGTTTACATCCAGCACGATCACCTGTTTGAACACCCCCACCTGCGGCGCAGCCAGACCAATGCCGTTGGCGGCATACATGGTCTCCAGCATATCATCCATCAATTGCTGGATGGTTGCATCGACCTTTTCCACCGGCAGAGATTTTTGTTTGAGGCGTTTGTCCGGCAGCGTCAAAATAGGCAAGATGGCCATTGCGTCCAATCCGTGAGTAAAGAATCCTGTCGCCCGTTACAGCGTGTGTCGGCCCATATTAGCAAAAAAGCAGTCCCATGCACACCAATTTGCTGCAAAGCAAAATCGCCTATCCCGACTCAGTGGGTATTGCCTGTCTCCTCCATGGCGCGACTGCTCATGGCGGTCACCGGCAACTCATGCAACGGAATGAGCGGAACATGCGCGGTGGTGCTGACAACACCGCTGCGTTTCAACCAATAGCGTTCCATGGCATCGATGATGGCCGCATCAAATTTTTTGCCCGCTCCCTGTTTCAGAATGGCCAAAGCCTCCTCGGCAGGCATGCGGCGCCGATAGTGACGATCCGCCGTCAACGCCTCAAAAATATCGGCGACAGTGATGATCTTGGCCAGAAAAGGGATGTAGCGGTTCAATAAACCCACCCCATAACCGGAGCCATCCATGTATTCATGGTGCGAGGCGGCGATCTCCGGCACATGGCGATATTTGCGGGAAAAACGCATCCGCGTCAAAATTTCACGCGTATAGGAGACATGCTCCTTGATCTGATCATACTCCCCCTTGGTCAACGGACCGCCCTTTTTCAGCACCACATCGGCCACGCCCAGTTTGCCATAGTCGTGCAGAAAGCCAGCCACCCGCACCACATCCACATCATTTTGTGACAGGCCCATCTCCTGGGCGATACCGCAGGCATATTCGCTGACCAGTTGCGAATGGCCTGCCGTCAGGGTATCCTTGGCATCGATGGAGGCGGCCATCACCTGGATAAAGCTGTGAAATTGTGTTTCATGCTCCTGGATCAGCAGGGCATTTTCCAGAGAGACCGAGGCAATGGCCGCCAGGGCCTGGACGGTCTCCAGATCATCGGCGGAAAACTGTTCCGCCCCTTGTTTATTGATGATCTCCAGCACCCCCAACGGTTCATCGGTATTGGATTTGAGCGGTACGGCGATGATATTGCGGGTGTGGTAGCCGGTTTGCTGGTCGCTTTCCGGGTTGAAAAATTCACTCTGATAGGCATCTTCGATCACCAGGGAGCGTCCGGTAAAGACCACCCAACCGGCAATGCCCAGATTGACCCGCACCCCGATGGCTGGTTTGCCCTCCAGGCCGGTGGCATAGAGCGAGCGCAGCGTCCCCTCCTGGCTGTTGAGGACAAAAAAAGTCCCCCGTTCGCAGACCATCTCTGCCACCCAATGGTCGACCAACGTTTTGGCCTGGGCCTCATCCAGGGTCTGGAAAAATTCCGGGGTAGCGATGGCCCGTGCGGCGGCGGCCAGTTTTTCTTCGTCCTCCTGGCTGAAACAGCCCTCCTGCTTGTTCAACAACTGCAGCGCCCCCAGCACCCGGTTTTGACCATCGGTCAGGGGCACCACCAGCACGGTTTCGGTGCGATAACCGGTGACGTGGTCCACCTCTCGATTAAAAAAGGGCACATTATAGGCGTCAACCACATTGATGATTTCGCGGCGCAGGAAGGCGAGACCGACGATACCCATTTTCAAAGCCAGACGAATATCCCCCGCCACCCCGGAGGCGGCATGGGAGCACAGTTCCATCCGTTCCCAATCCAGCAGGAACAGCGAAGCCCGATCGGCCCCGCACAGTGCGCTGGCCGCCTGGGTGATCAGGGGAGAGAGTTGTTCCAGGCGATGGGTGGAACCCAAACGCAACTGCAGCTCCAACAGTGTGCGGCTGATGGAATTGATCGACATGATGGCCTCACCTCGCAACCGTTAACGGTAAAGGATCACAAGAAAACCGTGTGAGACTCAGGGAGCCGGGCTGATGGCGGTGACGAGATAGCCACCCTTTTCGGAGTGGGTTACGGTGAATTGGATCTTTTGCCCGGCTTTCAGGGGCGCGAGATTGACCTCTTTGGCCACACCAAAATCCATGCGCATGGCGGGCCATTTAAACTCCGGGATGGCGGGATGATCGATATTGACCACCTTTTTTTGGGCATCGACGGCGTGCAAGGTACCGATCACTTGCGCACGATTCTCCGACTCGGCGGCGGAGAGCGCGCCGGAGAGGGCAATACACGCCAGCAGGGCCGCCATGACCTGACGAAAAAGGGAAGGCATCGTGTCGCTCCTGTAAAAGAAAAAGAGAGAATAGGAAAAGAAAATCCTACACTGTCAGCGCACGTTAATCCAGAACAAAGACTCGCCGCACGATGCCATTTGTGACCTGTGGCCTACTTTCAGCCTGCCGGATGGATGGCCCCCAGGACGGCGGGCTGTTTGGCCCCGGTAGCCCCCGGCATGGAAGAGGGCAGGTTACGCAGGGTACGCACGGCAAACCAGGCAAAGGCTTGTGCCTCCAGGGTATCCACATCCACCCCCAGGGCGGCGCTGTCGACAATTTCGCTCTCTGGCAGGGCCAGTTGCAAGCGGTTGGCCAAGTGCAGATTTTTTACCCCGCCACCGCACAACACCACCTGATGCGGGGCCGGGGCCAACAGTTTGCGGCAGGCCATAGCCACGGAGACCACGGTCAATTCGCACAGTGTGGCAAAGCTGTCTGCCTGACTGAGCTGCGGAAAGATCTGCAGAAAACGGTGCAGAAAGGGCAAGCCGAACAGCTCCCGCCCGGTTGATTTGGGAAAGGGCCGGCTAAAAAAGGGATCGGAGAGCAACCATTCCAGAGCCCGTTGATCGACCGTGCCTCTGGCTGCCTGGGCGCCATCCCGGTCATGGGTCTGGGCACCGTGGCTGGTCAGTTCGGCCAGGAGATCCAACAAGGTATTGGCTGGCCCGGTATCCCCAGCCAGCAGGGCTTCCTCCGGGTTGGCCGGCAGGGCTGTCAGGTTGGCAATGCCCCCCAGATTGACCACTGCCACCCGTTTTCCCGGCTGGGCAAAGAGGGCTTGATGAAATAATGGTGTCAAAGGGGCCCCTTCCCCTTGTCGAGCCATGTCGGCGGGGCGAAAATTTGCTACAGTAGTGATGCCTGTTGTAGCGGCGATCACGAAGGGGTTACCGATCTGCAGTGTAAAATGGGGTGGACGATGGCGTACCGTCTGCCCATGGCTGCCGATGACCTGCACCTGATCCGGTGTCAGGCCCCCACGGCGAATCACTTCCAGAGCCGCCTGGGCAAACAGTCGACCCAATTCATGGTCGAGTCGTCCCATTCGATCCAACTCTTCCGCAGCCGGTTCGTACAGCGACAGGACATGCTGGCGGATCTCCATCGGATAGGGAATGACGGTATGCGCCAAAACCTGGGGGGGCACCACTCCGTCGGTGCGCAACAACACCGCATCGATGGCATCAGCGGAGGTGCCCGACATCAGGCCAACCGCATGCACAGGATATTCGGTAGGTAAATTCATCGCTTTAACACACGCTCCACAGTGAGAAACCAAAACATGTCACAGCAACAAGCCCAGCGCGTCGCCGAACAGATGCGCCTTATCCGCCGGGGAGTGGCCCAGTTGATTTCCGAGGCCGAGTTGGAAGAGAAACTTACCCGATCCATTGCAACCGGTGTGCCATTACGTATCAAGGCTGGTTTTGATCCCACGGCTGCCGATTTGCATCTGGGACACACTGTTCTGCTGCATAAAATGCGGCAATTCCAGGAGCTTGGCCATGAGGTCATCTTTCTGATCGGGGATTTTACCGGTCGGATCGGTGACCCCACTGGCAAAAGTGCCACCCGCAAACCGTTGACGCCCGAAGAGGTAGCGGCCAACGCGCAAACCTATCAGAACCAGGTCTTTCACATTCTGGATCGGGAAAAGACCCGGGTCGTGTTCAACAGCAGTTGGATGGAAAAGCTGACAGCGGCGGAGATGATTCAACTGGCGGCCCGTTATACGGTGGCCCGCATGTTGGAGCGGGAGGATTTTGCCAACCGCTACCGTCAGGGCCAACCCATTGCCATCCATGAATTTCTTTATCCGCTGGTGCAGGGGTATGATTCGGTGGTATTGCGCTCTGATCTGGAGTTGGGGGGCACCGATCAAACCTTCAACCTACTGGTGGGGCGAGAGTTGCAGAGGGATTCCGGCCAAACGCCGCAGTGCGTACTGACCATGCCCATTCTGGAGGGGCTGGACGGGGTGCAAAAAATGTCCAAGTCCTTGGGGAACTTCATCGCCATTCAGGACTCCCCGGATGAGATGTTCGGCAAATTGATGTCGCTGTCGGATGTGTTGATGTGGCGTTATTATGAGTTGCTCTCCACGTTGGATATGGCGCAGATCGAAGAGCGGCGCATGCAGGTACAGGCGGGCACTTTTCACCCCATGGAGGCCAAAAAGCAGTTGGCTGCCGAATTGACGCAGCGTTTTCATGGCGTGGAGGCTGCCAGGCAGGCCAGGGAACGTTTTGAGGCTGTTTTCGGCCACAAGGAGTTACCCACCGAGGTGGAGAGCATCACTTTGGCAAGCGGGGGGGAGTCGATGGGATTGGCGGCTGCCTTGACCCAGTCTGGCCTGCTGGCTTCCAACAGTGAGGCTTTTCGGATGATTCGGCAACAGGCGGTTTCGGTGGATGGTCAGCGGGTTAGCGATGATCGCCTGCGCCTGCAGGCGGGTGGCACTTATTTGCTCCAGGTAGGGAAACGGCGTTTTGTACGTTTGCTGCTGACATGAAACGGCTCTTCGTAGTATTATCGGTATTCAGCCTGTTTGGTGTGCTGGGCGTGTTGGCAGCGCAGGAGAGTGGTTGGCGTTTGGGGGCGGCCCATGGCGAGCGGTTGTATTATCGCATCCGTTGGTTGGGTGTCCCCTCGGCGGATGCCAGCCTGCAGTTGGAACAAAACAAGGGGTACAAAATTACCGCCAAGTTGGCCACCACGGGGGCGGCGCGGATGTTGAAAACCATCAACGAAACGCTGAGTGCTGACGGTGAGCACCGGGATGGTGCTTTTATTGGGCGTCATTTCGTCAAGGATCAGCAGCGTGGTGATCAGACCCGTTGGACCTCCTATCTGTTTGACCGCGCAATGCACCAGGTGTTGCGGCGCCATCGACCTCAGGAGGGCAAGCCTGAGGAGCGTATGGTCATTGCCGTGGAGGGTGAACAGGTCAACGATCCTTTGAGTGCCGTGTATGCCGTGCGCGCCTGGCCAGAGTTGTTGTTGGGTCGCACTTTGGAGCGGGTGGTGGTGGATGGGGAGAAGGCGTTTTGTCTGACGGTCACGGTTGGGGGCAGTGAGACTTGGCAGGGGGAGTTGGGTACTTTTCGGGCCTTTGCGTTGCATGTGGTGGTAGAAAATTCCGAGACGTTACGGCAAAGAGGTCCGATTCAGCTGTTGGTGACTGACGATGCCCGGCGGATCCCGTTACAGATCGAGGCCCAGTTGGCCATTGGTGCGGTGGTGGCGGAGTTGGTTGGTTATGATGATGGCAGGGGGGAGAGTCGGCGGTTGCCGGAGTGAATTTTGATCTTTTCAATCTTTTAAATCTTTTAAATTATTGCGGGGTGCAGGGGCGGTCACCGCCCCTGCCGGGTGCAGGGCGGAGCCCTGCGTGTAATGGCGCGCTTTTACCGAAGCAGATTTGCGCAGCAAATCTGCGCAGCGCGCCCAAATCTGTGCCCCGCAGGGGCACTCTTTGGGAGGGCGGACGCCCGACTTTTAACCGCGCGGTATTGAGCTACCTGCGGGCGACAAAACCCATTGGGAGGCTGTGCGCATTGGCGCAGAAAAGCGCGCCAATGCGCACAGCATGCGTCAATTAGGCGCTTAAGCCGACGCAAAAACCGCGTCGGCTTACTGTGAAAAGCGCGCCAAAGGCAAAAGATTAAAAGCAAAAGATAAAATCCCAGGACTCCGTCCTGGACCTGCCAGGGGGCCAGCCCCCTGGACCCGCAATTGTTTTGGTATCGCTACGATAACGCCTTTCCGTCACGGGGAGCTTCTCGATTGCCTGCTTCTGCCCAACCCACCATCGCCGTCATCATCCCGGCCCGTTATGGCTCCAGCCGCTTGCCTGGTAAACCACTGCTGGATCTGGCGGGCAAACCGATGATTCGCCATGTGTACGAACGGGCCATGCAGGCACAGGTCTCCTCCGTATGGGTGGCAACAGACGATGCGCGTATCCATGCAGCAGTACACTCCTTTGGTGGACAGGTCATGATGACCGCCACCAACCATCCATCGGGAACCGATCGGGTGGCAGAAGTAGCCCGCTCCCTGAAGGCCGAAATCATCGTCAATGTGCAGGGAGATGAACCACTACTTGACCCGCAGTTGATCAATCGGGTAGCAGAACCCTTGTGTCAGGATCCTACCCTGGTCATGGCCACAGCAGCCCATCCCATCTACGATCAAAACGAAGCCAACGACCCCAACGTCGTCAAAGTGGTCTGCAACCGGCAAGGCAACGCCCTCTATTTTTCCCGCTCCCCTATCCCCTTTGATCGGGATACCACCCACCACCCCCTACTGCGCCATCTGGGGCTCTACGCCTATCGTGCCTCTTTTTTGCAAAAATTGGCCACCCTGCCCCCAACCATCCTGGAACAGCGCGAACGCCTGGAGCAGCTACGGGTCTTGGAAGAGGGATATACCATTCGGGTGATCGTCACCGATCAGGCAGCTATCGGGGTCGATACCCCCGCCGACGCCGAACGGGTACGTGGCCTGTTGGCCCGCTAATGCCATGAGAACAGCCCTTTTCCCCCTTTGTCTGCTGCTGGGCACGTTGCTGCTGACCGCCTGCAGCACTACCTCCACCACCGATGGCAAACCCATCTCTCAGGTCAATATCAATGATGCCTGCGACATCTTTCGCAACCGAGGCTCCTGGTATCAGGTGATGAACAAATCCTACCGCAAATGGGGCACGCCGGTGCATGTGCAACTGGCCATCATCCATCAGGAATCTAAATTTCGTGCCGATGCCCGCCCCATCAGCAAGGGCAGTTGGATGGGATTTTTCCCTGGGCAGCGCATCTCTTCAGCCTTCGGGTATGCCCAGGCCCTGGATGGTACCTGGGCCCATTATCAAAAACAGACCGGCAACAGCAGCGCCGACCGGGAAGATTTCCGCGATGCCACCGATTTTATCGGCTGGTACAACCACGTCAGCCGTAAAAAATTGGGCATCTCCACCTGGGATGCCTATAATCTCTATCTGGCCTACCACGAGGGACACGGCGGCTATGCCGCCAAAAGCTATCAAAAAAAGTCCTGGTTGATCAAAGTGGCAGAAAAAGTGCAACGTAACGCAGCCCGCTATAAAACCCAATTGGACCAGTGCTCCGGTTCGTTCTCGACACGGGATGAGGGCGAAAGCAACTGGTTTGTGTGGCCCTTCTGAGCCACGGCAAGAACAGGCCCAGCATGGGCCTTGGAGGATAGATCATGAAACAATTGATTGATTTATGGCCGGTATTGCTGTTTTTTGTCACCTACCAATGGAGCACCATCTATACGGCCACAGCGGTGTTGATGGTGGCGGTCAGCCTGCACTCTGCAGTCATCTGGTGGCAGCACCGACACCTAACCCCCATGCAGTGGATGACCCTGCTGTTGGTCGTCCTGTTCGGAGGGGCCACACTCCTGCTGCAGGATCCCCGTTTCATCCAGTGGAAACCGACACTGCTCAACGGATTGATGGCCGTTGCCTTCGCCGCCAGCCATTTTATCGGCGAAAAACCACTGATTCGCCGCCTTCTCGACAGCCAGATCAGCCTGCCGCAACCGCTCTGGAACCGTCTCAGCCTGGCATGGATCGGCTTTTTTCTCTTTTCCGGCCTGTTGAACCTCTTTGTGGCCTACAATTTTGATGAGGCCACCTGGGTCTCTTTTAAACTGTTCGGTCTGCTGGGTTTGACGCTGCTCTTCGTCATTCTGCAGAGCCTTTGGCTGGCCCGCCATCTGCCGGACGAATCAAAAGAGACTCAATAATCCATCTTCCAGTTCATGCCGATGCCGCTTTTGTTGGTCTCATCCATTTCGGTCTGGATGACCACATTCGGCATCACCTCCAACTCCACCGAAACCTTGCCACTGCCCTGCTTGGCCCCCCGTTCCACCCCCAACAGCAAATTCTCCCCCAAATATTTGCCCGCCTTGACCGAACCCCCCTCCACGCTTTCGCCGCCAAACTCCAGGCGATCGATGCCCAGGCTATCCCGCGCCTTGCCAAGCAGACCCGGTCCACCGGTGCGCAATTTTTCTACCGCCACCGCCAACCCCAACGCCTGGGCCGGGGTCAACTGCTGCCGGTTGCTGTTAAAAAGAATGCGCGATAGCAACTCATCCTGCGGCAACTCTGGATCACTGCCCAAGTTCAAGGTCGGATTGAAGGCTGGACCCTGCAACCGTAATACCGCCACCAAACCACCACTGCTGCGGGATTCCGCCTCCAGATCCAGAAAGGGTTGCGGCGGAGAGCTGCCATCAAAGGCAATGATCCCCTTGCGCAGGTCAAAACGCTGATCCAAAAATTCAAAATAACCACGCCGCACCACGATACGACCATCCAAACGGGGCTCTTCCAACATACCCCGCACCGCCAAATCTCCCTGCCACTCCGACTCCAGACCACGTCCCCGCAAAAAGACCCGGCTGGGCAGATGCAGGGTAAGATCCAGGCTGATCGGTGTGGCAGATTGACTCTTCAGACGCTGCAGCGTGGCCACATGCAAACCATTGCGAATCTCGCTATCCACCGCCACCGTCTGAATATCCAGAGATTCGCTGTCCGCCAAATAGAGCAACACCTCATTGCTGGTCACCTCACCAGCAATCGCCAAATTGTCGCGGTTGCCACGCAACTCTATGGTGCCACTGACCGTGGCCTGCCACTCGTCACGGCGCACCAGAAGGCTCTTTTCCAGAGTGGCCTGCAGGTGAAACGGCAACTTCTGCAACCAATCCAAGGAGAGTTGCCCCTCGGCATGGATCCGGCCATGACCCCCATCGTCCGCTTCCAGACGCTCAATGGTCACGGCACGCCCCTGGGCACGGGCATCCAGATGAATGTTTTTCAGTTGAGTACCCAAAGAGCCGTTTTCATAACTGCCCTTGCGTACCAGAATGGTGCCGTTGACCTCTGGCGCCGCCACGGTTCCAGCCAACTGCAGGGCAATATTGAGCATGCCATCCCATTTTTGGTTGTCCATCAAGCCGGGCGCTACCATCAAAGCAAATTGGGCCAACTGGGCATCGGCCTGGACCGACCCCCCCAACGCCCCCGCGCCGGGCATGGCCACACGCCAGGGCACAAAACTCACTTGCACCGGTACCGTCATGACAGCAGTCGCCGGCTGCGAGGTCAACTCCTGCAGCGAAAGCTGGGCAGTCACTACCCCCTTCTCCAGACGCAAGCCAGCCTGCACCGTCGCCGGAGGGACCGCCTCCAGTGCCGGTTCGTTGACGTGAATCTTGTCCAAAAGCAGGGAAAACTCCCCCTCCGGCTGGCTGGAACTGCCCGTCACCCGCCACTGCGCCCGCGCCGCACCCTGCAGATTGGGACCGCCAACCCGCTGCACCAAACTGAGCGGCAACCGCAAATCACCCGCCATGTCCACCTTCTGGGCATCAAAATGCACATGCATCTGCAAACGGGCCGGGCCATAGCTAAGCACGAAACGGTCCAGATCCAACTGGGCCACCCCCCCCTTGCCGCGTCGTTTATCCGGGGTCAACATCCATTGGGCCGTTTCGCTCATCTGCAACAGATCAGCACCAATATGGCCGGAAAGTTGGTTGATCCGCCCCTGCATGACTCCCTTGTTATCCACCTGCAGCGTGCTTTGCATCTGCCAATCAAAAGGCTCCTGCTTGATGGGCTTGAGGGCCAGACGTCTGCTCGCCAGTGGCAGAGGGGTGTGCAACTCCTCCACTTCGCTCTGGCGCAACTCCCCGGAACCGCTGCTCTGGAACTGCAGTTCACGCCGACTGCCGCTCAGACTCCAGGCCGCACTGCGCAACTGCAGATTGCCCCAGTGCAGTTTGTTGAGCTTACCATCAACGCGACCATGCACCTCGCCCCACAAATCCTGCAACTCAGCGTTCAACGTGGCCTTGTCCAGCATGCCAAAGTTGCCACGCACCACCTGCCCCTCCCAGAGCACCTGAAGCTGCTGTTTGCCCTCCCGACCTTGCCAGTTCAATTGCAGACTAAGGGCTCCACCTACCTCCTCCTGACTCTGCAAACGGTCCCCGGAAAGCCAACGCAACCAGGGAGCCGGGCTGGTGCTCTGCCCCTGCCAGCGCCCGCTGGCGATATGCTTCTGTAGATCCACCTGCCACGCCGCGCTGCTCAATTGACCACCAGGCCACTTCAGGTTGAGATCACTCAACTGCAACAGGCTACCCTGCAGGCGATACTGGCTGGTCAAGGGAAGGGTTTTTTGCTCCAGACCGGGCAACTCGGCCTTGATGGTGCCATGCAAAAGCGGCTGCCAACCCTCCACGGTACCGCTCACCTGCGGTTTGGGCCACTGCAGATCCGCCACCTGCCACTGCGTACCATGCAGCGTCCACTGCAAACGCGGGGCAGCCAACGCCCCCTCCCAGCGCAACTCTCCCTGAAGATCACCCTGCAACGCCTCGCCTGCCTGCCCGGACCAGGGTGCCAGACGGGGAATCTGCCACTGTAACTGGCCGCTCTGTTGCTGCCAGCCGGCATCACCCCGGACCGCACCCTTGGCCTGCAGATTGGCCCCTTGCAGGCGTACCTCTTCCAGTTGCCACCCCTGGCGCCCCTGCCACTGCAACTGGGCCTGGGTGGTGAGTCGCTCGCCCAGCAGGGTCTGCAAGGCTGGCGGCAAACGCTGCAAATGGCTCAGGGCACCATCCAGGGAGAGCTGCAAACGATAGGCCGCTGCCGGTTGGTCGTGCGCGTCGGCAGAGAGACGCACCCGCCCCGACCACTCCCCCTCCCCCTCGCCCGTTTGCCAAGCCGGATACCAACGCCGCAGCCAAGTCTGCACCTGTCGGCTCTGCAGATGCCACTCCCCCTCCCCAGTGGCATGCGGCAGTTGCAGCCTGCCCTGCCATTGGGCAGCCGTGTTGCCATCTTGCAGCGTCAGACGGTGCAGATAAAGCGCCTCCTCTGTTCCGCTCTGCAACTCTGCTGTCCACTGCCAGGGGGCCTCACCCCAACGGGCACCACCCTTCTGGCGCAACCCATCAATCTCTCCCTCTCCTGGCCAAACGCGCGGCCCCTGCGCTCCCCACTCACCCTGCCAGCGGGCACTGATACGGCTGGCTTGCCAATCGTTGAGGGTGAGCTGCTCACCCTGGGCCGTCAACTGCCATGCGGGACGCGGCCACACCCCCTGCACCGTGAGCGCCGCCTGCAGCGCCCCCGACAACGTTTGGCCCAGCACGGGGGATAACGGTTGCAGTTGCGGCAACGCCAAACGCAGACCAGCCTGCAGTTGCTGGGTCACCCCATCCCAGTGCCCCTCACCCTGCCACTGCAGCGTTGGCGCACTCACCTGCAGACGGGTCAGTTGCCACTGCTGCCTGGGCAACTGCGCCAACTCACCCTCCACATTGAACGGCGAAGCCAGAAACGGGCCCCAGTCAGCCCCCAGAAAACGCGGATCGCCTGTCACCTGGGCAGTGCAACGCCACACAGGGTGCTCCCCCGATGCTTCGCGAACAAGGTGTCCCTGTACGGCAGCCATCCCCGCCACCTGCAGGCTCAGATCACCCTGCCAGACGGATAACGGTCCCTGACCCTGCAGTTGAAAACGCACCCCCTGGGCTGCCGCCAGACCACTCCAGGCAGCCAACCAGCCGCTCTGCTCCTGACCATCCGCCTGCAGAGAAAGCTCCGGGTCTGTTCCCTGCTCTGTGTTTTGTACCAAACGGGCCTGCAGATTGAGATAACTCGCCCCACCATCCAACGGCTGCACCTGCAGATGGGCCAGCCACTGTTGATTGCCTGGAACACGCTCATGGCGCAGCGCACCATTCAGGGCAAAATGGGTCGATCGATCGGCCTCTGTATCGACAAGCACCAGTTGCGGCAACGCCAGATGATCGATCAGAATCGGAGGCAGTCCGTGCAGGAAAAACGCCTGCGCTGGCCCTGGAACCGATGCCTGGACTTGGGCAACGGGACGGGCACTGCCGCCACGCTGCTGCCAGTGCAAACGGGCAGCACTTAACTCCTGCAAACGCAGGACACCCTGCATGATCTCCACCCAGGACCACTGCAAACGCAGTTGCTCCACCTGCAGACGGTTGCCATGCCGATCCTGCCAGAGCAGACGTTCCAGTTGCAGTTCCCAGGGGAAATGGCCCTGCAACCCCTGCAGTTGCAGTTGACTCTCCTCGTTACTGAACGCCTTTGCCAACCATTGACTCAGCACCTCCTGACCCTGCTCTTGTTGCAGGGCGACCAACAGACCCCCCGCCGTTACCAGACAGAACAGCAACAACAGGACAAACAGACGGCGAAAAGCGCGCAACACCTGGGCCACTCTGCCTGCGGTGGGTGGGGTGGGTGGGGAGGTCTCAGGCATCTGGGTTTCAGCCATCGGGGTAGCCCGCAACAGTCAGGGTGGCAGTGACGGGGTATGACAGGGCTGTGGTGGTGTTTTTCCGCATCGTTATCCAGGCGACAAGGTGCGTGTCGGGCATCCGCCCTCCCAAAGCGTGCCCCTGCGGGGCACAGAGTGTGGTGCGCGGCGCAAATTTGCTGCGCAAATCTGCTTTGGTGAACGCGCACCAGAAGCAAGGGCTCTGCCCTTGCAACCCGCAAGGGGAGATAATCTCCCCTTGACCCCATGTGGCTATCCTCCGTATCACTGGCACCCGCATCAGAAAGCCTGCCCGATACTGACATAAAGTTGATAGGGATCATCGACGCCAGGACGACGCTGCAACGGCAGACCAATATCCAGACGCAACGGTCCAATGGGCGTTTTGTAACGCACACCACCCCCAGCCCCTAACAACAGTGTCTCATCGATGCTGGGCGAATTGCCGACAAAAGCGCGACCACCATCCAGGAAGGCAACCAGACCCACCGAGTCCGTCACCTGCAGACGGCTTTCGGTGGAAAACTCCATCATGGAGCGCCCCCCAAGCGGTTTTTTATTGCGGTCCACCTCCCCAGCCATCTGAAAACCGTAACCACGCAAGGAACCACTGCCGCCAACAAAGAAACGTTCGTCCGCCGGAACCGATTCGCGACCACTACCGGAGAGGGTTCCCGCCCCAACCCGACCGGCTAAAACCACTTTTGGACTACTCAGCAGGGGATAATAGGCCCGGTATTGACCGGAAAGCTTGCCGAACCAGACACCGGTGCCCAGAGTATCGACGATGCCTGCCCCTTGCAGATTCATGTACCATCCTTGCGTGGGATCCAACAGATTATCGCGACGGTCCCAAATCAGCTTGACCGGGGTGGAGAAAAGTCCGAACAGTTGTTCTTGCTGGCTGCCGCTGCGATCTTTTTCATCGGCCAGACGGTAGCCGACTCCATAGGAGAGATCCACCTGTGGGGCCAGCGGATAAGACAAGCCCGCCTCCAGACCAAAGGAGTCCTTGAAAAAGGCTTCGGTATCCTCCTTCTCCAGCACGGCAGAGAGCAACAATTTTTGTTGCAACTGCAAAAAATCGGGTTTGGTAAAGGTACCCTCCAGGCGATATTGATCAAGCGCCGCCTGACCTTTCACCTGCAGGAGCTCACCGGCGTCAAAAAGGTTGCGATTTTCCCAGTTGGCGGCAATCCTGGCACCGGTGCCGGTACTGTAACCGATACCGCTGCTGATCGAGCGATGTTTGCGTTGCGACAGTTCGGCGGTTACCGGATGGCTACCGGACGCATCGGCCAGAGGAGCGATGTGCAGTTTGACACCATTAAAAAGTCCGGTGGCAAGCAGGGCCCGTTGTGCCTCTTCGATACGCTGCGGATGGTAGAGCAGAGGGGTGGTCGGCGCGCTTGGCGTGGCCCAGGGGATACGTTTATAGAGATAATCGCTGGAGATACCGGCATGGCCTTGCAGGGTCATGGCACCCAGAATGACCCGTGTCCCGATTTCGATACGCAAGGTCACATCGACGGTTTGTTGATCATGATCGACCACCACCTGTCGTTTGGCCAACTTGGCAAAGGCAAAGCCCTGTTTTTTGGCCGCCTGCAGCAGTCGTTCCTCGGCGCTCAGGATGGTGCGCGAGACGGCCTCTTTGCCCGCTTCCAGCCCCAATTCACTCAACTCCGGGGTGGCAAAAAGGGCAAAACCTTCCTCGGCTTCCGGTGTGTTGTGCGCGTCGGTCAAGGCAGAGGGTAGCGTTTGCTCTTGTAATACTTCGATTTGGAGTTGCGCCAGTTGATAGAGAGGACCGCTATCGATCAACAGGTTGACCTGGGCCGGTGTTTGATTGAAATCCACCTCGGAGTTGACCTGGGCGGCAAAATAGCCACGGGATTGCAGCGCGCCAACCAGCAGGGCATGGTCCTTGCGCGCCCGACGCAGCAGGACAAAGCGACTACTGGGCAGGTTGTTCTTTTCTTGCACGCAGATGCTGGCAGAGTGCAACATCGGCTCCAGATGTTCCTGTTCCGCTGTCACTCCCTTGAAGGAGACTTCATAGGGAATTGCCTCTGCGCCAGCCCAGGCACTGACCATGCCCCAGAACAGCCAGACGAGCCATCCGCCATACCGCCATGCCACTTTTTGTCTCGTCACCTTGTCAACGTCGCTCCGCGCTTGCCGATTCTCTGAGTTGTTCCCTGCTGCCGACACGTTTCTGGTGTCATGATCATGCCTTTTCTCGCTGCATGATTTGGTGTACACCAAGCCAGCGCGCAGACTGTTTCCCGAACCTTTTTTGCGGCGTATATTAACGTAACAAACACAGCGGATGAAAACAACGGCTGCAGAGTGATCAGCGTCACAGAAGATGGTTTTTCATGGAGACTCTACATTTTGACCTTGTGGTGGTCGGGGGTGGTCCTGCCGGGTTAGCGGCGGCCTGTCATGCGCAGGTATTGGCCAGACGACAGGGTAGAACGCTCGCGATTGCCCTATTGGAGAAGGGGGCACAGCTTGGCAGCCATAGTGTTTCCGGGGCCTTATTGGATGCGTGCATTGTGCAACGACTGTTGGCGGCGGCAGGGGGGGAGGTTCCCCGTCCTGCCGAGCCGCCGCCGTTGCAGAGTGCGGTGACGGAAGAGCAGCTTTACGTATTGCGATCTGGGCGGGCTTTTGCTCTGCCGGTGGGCGAGCGTTGGCAACATGGTCAGTGTCATCTGCTCTCTTTGGGGGCGTTGTGCCGTTGGCTGGGGCGCTGGGCTGAAATGTTAGACATTGAGGTATTGACCGGCTTTGCGGCTGTAGCCCCCTTATGGGAGGGGGAGCAGATGGTAGGGGTACAGAGTGGCGAGCAGGGGCGCAACCGGGTGGGGGGGTACAAACCGGGTTATCAGCCTGCGGTTGCTTTGCGGGCTGGTTTGACCATTGTGGCTGAGGGGTGTCGTGGCCAGGTGAGTGGTCAGATTGCGCAGCGCCGAGGGGGGCTTTTGGCCCAACCGGGGCGGCGGCGTTCTCCGCAACGGTATGCGTTGGGTTTCAAGGAGTTGTGGGAGACGACTGCCGGGCAGGAAGGGCAGGTGATTCATACGTTGGGCTGGCCTTTGGCTGGGGTACATGGTGGGGGATTTCTTTATCATCCGCGCCCGCAGCGTACTGCTTTGGGGATGGTGATTGATCTGGACTATTGTGATCCTGATTTTGACCCTTTTGCGGCTTTGCAGGTATGGAAGACGGCGCCTTTGATCCGCCCGCATCTGCGGGGAGCGCGCTTGCTGGGTTATGGTGCGCGTGCGTTGACGGTGGGGGGCTGGCAGAGTCTGCCTCCTTTGAGTTTGCCGGGAGCTTTACTGGTGGGGGACAGTGCCGGGCTACTCAATACGGCCACTTTGCAGGGTATTCACAACGCCATTGCCTCTGGCATGTTGGCGGCTGAAACGGCATGGCAGGCGATTGCGCAGCATCATTTTTCGGCTGATTTTCTGCAGCGCTATGATGTGGCGGTACAGGAGTCCGACTGGGGCCGGGATCTTTACCGGGTACGTAACGTGCGTCCGGCTTTTCGGCGGGGTTTGGGCAGCGGTTTGCTGAATGCGGCCTGGGAGTATGCCACGGTGGGTCGATCACCCTGGAGTTGGCATTGGCAGCAACGGGATCGGCAGACTCTGCGTGCGCGGTTACCTGTTGTGCGTGCGGCGGCACCGCTTGCGCCTACGGATGAGGGGGTGATTCTGGACCGGCAGCGGGCGTTGGCGTGCAGTGGTTTGCACTATGAGGAGGATCAACCGGTTCATTTGCACCTGCTTGATCCTGAGCTGCCATTGGGTACGGAGGGGCGGCGTTTTGGCAATCCAGAGTTGCGTTATTGTCCTGCAGGCGTGTATGCTCTTCAGCAGCGCTCGGACGGAAAAATGTTGCTGCACATTCACGCCAGCCATTGCCTGCACTGTAAGTGCTGTGACATCAAAGACCCTCTGGACAATATTCGTTGGAGCGCCCCGCAGGGGGGCAGCGGCCCCAACTACACGGATCTGTAGACGACAGGAGTAGATAGCGATGTTCGACAGCAAAATCATCGAGCAGGTCATAGCTCTGTGGAATCGCTCTGCGGAGGATCGCAAGCCTGCGCCTCCTTTTCCTATTGTCAAAACCCTGATGGAGACTGTTTTTTTGGTGGGTTTGCACCGGGAGGAGGAGCGTCCGGTACAGGTGACGGTGGTCTTGATGGAGCCGGATGAGTTTTCCCATCGTGGTCCGGCGGGTGAGAGTGTTTTGTTGGAGTTGGAAAAGCGGCAGCCTTTTACGGTCAACAGTTTGATGAAGTTGGCTCCGGCTTTTGACCCGGTGACGACTGCTTTGGCGGTTTGTTGCGGGGATAAGGAAAAGCAGTGTCATTTAGAAATTTGGGGGGCGATTTTTACCAGCACGCGTGGGGGGGGTCGTTTTGACACCATCAATCTTTCTCTTTCGCCCCCGGAGGTATTGACCATCTCCTCCAAAAAGACGGGTGCGTTGACCATTTTTCGCGGCAGTGAGGTGATTGCTCGTTTTCATGCTGGTCGTTTTTCCGAGCCGATTCCCACTCCTTTTTCGGCCAACCTGATGGGTTGGTGGTTGTTGCATGGGGTACGTTCGCATCCTGAGTTCAAGCGCAACGGGATGGTTTATTGGGAGTTGTATCGGGACTTTTTGAACCATCTATTGATTGAGACCAGCAATCGGGGAGTCGGTGGAGCGATTATCTGGTTACCGGAGAAGATGGCGGACGGTTCGCGGCGTGGTATTTTGCCGCGTCATGTTTTGGCCTCCAGTCCGGAGGGGGCACCTTTATTGGAAGATTTATGTCGCATGGAGGCCAATTTACGGCAGAGTTTGTTGGACATTCGCGAGGGCAAGGAGACTGCCAACTGTTTGGTCATGGAGGAGACCATTTTGGAGTGCAAGCGGCGTATTATTGAGCATGCCGAAATCTTGGCGCAGTTGACGCGGGTGGATGGGGCGTTGATTATTTCCAGTCGTTTGCGGGCGATTTCCTTTGGTTCTGTATTGGCGGCTCCTTTGTGGGAGGGGACGACCATGCATGGGATCGATGAGGAGGATTGCAATCTGTATCCCGTTAATTTGGTTTCGTATGGCACGCGGCATTCGTCGGCGGTTAATTTTGTTGGTTGGAACCCTGGTGCTGTTGCCTTTGTCATTTCCCAGGATGGTCCGATTACTGGTTTGGCGCGCAAGGATGATGAGACGGTTTATTGGTGGCCCGATTGTTTAGGAAAGCATCGTTTGCCCGGTCAATTGGATTATGGTCCGGCTGGTTGATTGGTTGATCGATCAATTGATTGATTTCTTCAAATTTTTATGGGTCCAGGGGGCTGAGCCCCCTGGCAGGTCCAGGACGGAGTCCTGGGAATTTATCTTTTGCTTTTAATCTTTTGCTTTTGGCGCGCCTTTCACAACAAGCCGACGCGGTTTTTGCGTCGGCTTAAGCGCCTAATTGACGCAAGGTGTTTGGATTGGCGCGCTTTTCTGCGCCAATTCAAACACCCTCCCAATGGGTTTTTACCGCGAGGTTAAAAGTCGGGCGTCCGCCCTCCCAAAGAGTGCCCCTGCGGGGCACAGATTTGTGCGGCGTGCGCAAATGCTGCGCATTTGCTTCTGTAAAACGCCGCACATTACACGCAGGGCTTTGCCCTGCACCCAGCAGGGGCGGTGACCGCCCCTGCACCCCGCAATCGTATAAAAGACTGAAAAGAGCACTGAAACATCACGTGAGATGATCCGCCAGCACCACTTGCAAACGCTGCCACAAATCCGGCAGCCCCTCCCCATTCAAGGCAGACACCGCCACAACGGGCAACAACAAGAAATGCGAGGCATCCGGCAAAACAGCAGCCAACTGCCGCAACGCTTGCCGACGCTCGTTACTCTTGAGCTTATCCACCTTGGTCGCCACCGGCAAAGCAGGAATGCCATACTGATCCAAATGACGCAACAACTCCTGGTCCAACTCCGTCAAACCACGCCGTAAATCCAACAACAGAACAACAGCACGCAAATTACGCCGCTGCCCAAAATAACTGCCCAATAGCTGATCCCAAACCGAACGCTGCACCTGACCAACACTGGCATACCCATAACCAGGCAGATCGACAAAAGACCACAACTCCCCCACATGGAAAAAGTTGATCTCCCGCGTTCGACCAGGCGTGCGACTCACCCTGGCCAAATGACGCCGATTCAATAGACGATTGAGCAAAGAAGATTTGCCAACGTTGGAACGTCCCACAAAGGCAATCTCCGCCCGCTCATCGTTGGGAAACTGCCGTGCAGAAACAGCACCCAAAACAAACTCCGCAGGCGGTATGGATAAGGACATCTCAACAGATTTCACGACCACGCCAAACTACTCCCAATAAAGCCCCAGCAACGAAAGCACCGCCAAACTCAGAAAAAAAAGTCCACTTACCCGATTCAACATCGGCTTGGAAATTTTCTGCAACAAAGTCCGCCCCACCAACACCCCCAAAGCCGAAGAGGCCCCCAAAGCAAGGGTAGCCCCTACCCAGACAGGAACCATGGGCGCCGTACTGGCCATGCCAATCACCGCAATCTGCGTCTTATCCCCCAACTCGGCCAAAAAAATCATCAAAAAGGCGCGAATCAAAATGCTGTGGCCACTCTGCTCGGCAACCTCCTCATCCTCCTCGTCTGCACCAGAAGCACGCAAAGACTGAATGCCAAACAACGCGAAAAGCGCCGCCACCACCCAGACTAAAATGGTCTTCGGAATCCAGGCCGACAAGGCCGAACCAAAAATGACCGCCAATACGTTGAGGATGATAAAGGCAAACAACGCCCCAAAAAACACCGGCAAAGGACGGTGCCGGGCAGCCAAAGTCATGCAGACCAGTTGGGTCTTGTCGCCCAACTCCGCCAAAAAAATCAAGGCGAAAGTGGTCGCAGTAACAGGAATGGCAGCCGACAGTTGGGAAAACAGGGAGAGCTCTTCAGACATGAAAAATACCTTGGGGAACCGGGCCGCAACCATAGGCACGAAGCACCACCCGGTCCCAGCCATTGGCGCCTCGCTGCCTAAGGTCTCGTCAAGCCCAACGCTGTACAGGCCACGGCATCACATGGATGCCAAGTATGTTGACCAGTACCCCCTGCCCAACAGGCAAGGGCGACTACTCCCCTTAAAGAAGAGGGGGAGTATAGGAGGAAGAGGATCTTCTGTCAAGCAGATAACCTGATTTGATCGCAACGACTTGCTTAAATTTTTTCTGCAACGTCACACAAAACAACACGGGGCGTGTCGGGCTCCGCCCTCCCAAAGCGTGCCCCTGCGGGGCACAGATTGTGGCGCGCGGTACAGATTTGGCTGCGCCAAATCTGCTTCGGTAAAAGCGCGCCAAACGTCAGGGCTCCGCCCTGACAACCCGCCAGGGGAGATAATCTCCCCTGGACCCCATTTTAGTTTTTCGACTGATCCTTCTGCCAGGCAATCACCTGGCGCAACAACCCTTGCGTCGAACTGTCATGATGCCCCAAATCAACCACCTCACCAGCCAACAAACGACGACTCTCCTGCAACAAACGCTGCGCCGCCTTCTTGCCTAACTCCACACCCCACTGGTCAAAACTGTTCACCCGCCACATCACCCCTTGCACAAAGATTTTCATTTCATACAGGGCGATCAACATGCCCAGGTTGAAAGGAGTCAAACAAGGCATCAATACAGTGTTGCTGGGCCGATTGCCGGGAAAAACCCGATGCGGGAGCAACCGCAGAATCTCCTCCGCCGATAAACCGTCCGCACGCAAATCCGCCTCCACCTCAGCCGGCGAACGTCCACGCATCAACACCTCGCTCTGTGCCAAAAAGTTGGCCAACAACTCCTGATGGTGGTCATGCAAAGAGGTGTGGCCGTTGGCACAGGCAATAAAATCGATGGCCACCGCATGCGTGCCCTGATGCAACAACTGGAAGAAAGAGTGCTGCGCATTGCTGCCCACCTCCCCCCACAAAACAGGACCAGTGCCATACCCAACCACCTGACCATCCCGATCAATCCGCTTGCCGTTGCTCTCCATGTCACACTGCTGCAAATAGGCGGGAAAACGACGCAACGCATGATCATACGGCAAAATGGCCAAAGTATCCGCCCCCTCCAACAGACGGCTCCACAAACCCAGCAAAGCCAGCACCACCGGCATGTTGACCGGTAACGGCGCACTCTGAAAATGACAATCCATGGCATGCGCCCCGGCAAGCATCTGGGCAAAATGGCCATAACCAATCCGCACCGCGATACTCAAACCAATCGCCGAACACCAGGAATAGCGCCCACCCACCCAGTCCCAAATGGTGAAAATACGATCCGGGGTAATCCCATAGGCCTGCGCCCGCTGCGGCGCAGCAGTCACCGCTACCAGATGGTGGGGCAAAGCAGACACACCAACACCACCCTCCCGCAACCAACGCAAAGCCGCTTCCGTGTTGAGCAACGTCTCACGGGTGGAAAAAGTCTTGGAAGCCAAGACAAATAGCGTCTCCGCCGCCTGCAACCCCTGCACCGCCCCCAAAAAATCGGCACCATCCATGTTGCTGACAAAACGAACCTCCGGCCCATCCTGCCCATAAGGCTGCAACGCCTGACTGATCATCTCCGGCCCCAAATGGGAACCACCAATGCCAATGTTGACCAAATGACGCAACGGTCGCCCATCCGCCGCCCGAATCTCCCCAGCCCGAAACTGCGTGGCAAATTGCTCGACCCTGGCCAACTGCTGCCGCACCCCCGGCATGACATCCACACCATCCAGATAGACCGCCTGCCCACCCAGATGACGCAAAGCCGGATGCAATACCGCCCGCTGCTCCGTCCAGTTGCAACGCACACCAGAAAAAAGATCCGCACGCGCCTGCTCCAAACCAGCCGCATGGGCCCAGTCAATAAGCAAAGCAAGCGTCTCCTCTGTCAGACGATTCTTGGAATAGTCCAATAACAGGTCATGACAAGAGACAGAAAAACGCGCGAAACGGTTCGGCTCCGCCGCAAACAAGGCCGGCAACGCACACGCCGCCATCCGCCGCGCATGGGCCTGCAACGCAGGGGGAAAAAATGGATCCATTTTGACTCAAAACAGGATGTGGTTATTACTCTTGGCGCAAGAAATCCGCCACCAAACAGGTCGCCTCCGCAACCCCCTCCGGCGGCAACCAGCGCAGATCAGCCTCCTTGCGCAACCATGTCATCTGCCGCTTGGCATAACGACGGCTCTCCTGCTTGGCCAACAATACGGCCTCCACCAAAGAGAGCTCCCCCTCCAAATACGGAAAGAGTTGCCGGTAACCAACCGCCTTCATGGCAGGAAGCTGACGGTCATAACCCGCCTGCAACAGATGACGCGCTTCCTCAAGCAAACCTTGTTCCATCATGAGATCAAAGCGCGCCTCAATACGGGCATATAGCTGTTCGCGCGGCCAGAGCGGAGCCATCTTGAGAATGCTAAAAGGGGGCGGCGGCGGTTGCTCCCGCTGCCATTGGCTCAACGGACGACCCGTCGCCGCATGCACCGCCAAACCTTGACTGATACGCTGGCCATCGTTGAGCGTCAAACGAGCCGCCAACTCCGGGTCTACCTGCCGCAAACGCTGGTGCATGACCGGCCAACCCCAACACACCCCCTCCTCCTTGATGCGCTGCCGAATGACCGGATCCATGGGCGGAATCAATACCAAACCAGAGGCTACCGCACGAAAATATAGTCCACTGCCACCCACAAAAAGAGGCGTGCGTCGCCGCTGTTGGCACTCAGCAATAATCTGCCAAGCCATCTCTCTGTAACGGTCGGCACTGAAAGGATGATCCGGCGTGGTGAGGTCCAACAGATGATGGGGTACCAACTGGCGCTCTTCCAAACTCGGTTTGGCCGAACCAATCGCCAAACCACGATACAACTGCACCGAATCGGCGTTGACAATCTCCATCGCAAACGCCTGGGCCAAATGCATGGCCAGCGCTGACTTGCCCGAAGCAGTCGGACCCATCAAAAAGATCAAACGCGCAGGAAACAAAGACATACAAAATTAGGAAAGAGTCCAAAACAACAACGGGGTTGCAGGCAGTAAACGCCCCGCAACCCCGTCATCCACAACACACAACGCGATCAACCACGCGCCTTCAACCAGTTGGCCACCGCAGGGGGAACCTCCTGCTGCGCCCGACCACTGACATAAATGCCAATATGGCCACCCTTGAAGGCAAATTCACTGTAATCCGTACTGCCCACCAGATCCTTGAGCACCTTGGAAGCCGCCGGCGGCACCAGATGGTCCAACGTGGCATACACATTGAAAACAGGCATGGTGATGTTTTTCAGATCCACCCGCTGCCCACCAATGACTACCTCCCCCTTGATCAAACCATTGCACTGGTAAAAATCCTTGATGAACTGCCGGAAAGCCTCCCCAGCCTGATCCGGCGAATCAAAGATCCACTTTTCCATGCGCAAAAAGTTTTTCAACTTTTCCGGACTGTCCATGATCTCAACCATGTCCAGATATTTTTGCCCGGTCAGGCGATAGGGATTCATGGACAAAAAGGTGAAGTTCAACAAATCACCCGGAATGTTGCCCAACGTGTCAACCAACAGATCCACGTTCAGGGTCTGCGCCCAACGGCTGAGCAGATTGTCCGGGGTCTGAAAATCGACCGGCGTCACCGTGGTCACCAGATTGCGCACCTTCTCTGGATGCAAGGCCGAAAAACAGATGCTGAATGTTCCACCCTGGCAGATGCCCAACAGATTGATCCGATACAGATCATGCGCCTCACAAATATGCTGCACGCAACGGTAAATATAGCCGTTGATGTAGTCATCCAAGGTCAGATAACGATCCGATCCATCTGGATACCCCCAGTCGATGAGATACACATCCATCCCCTCATCCAACAAACCGCGAATCAGGGAACGATCCTCCTGCAGGTCAGCCATGTACGGACGGTTGACCAATGCATAAACCACCAGAACCGGCACCCGATGCCGCTTTTCAACCCGAGGCTGATAGCGATACAACGTCACCTTGTCGTCGGTATAAACGGCTTCGCGACTGCTGACACCGGCGGAAATCGGACCGGTCGCACTCAACACATCCATGCCCGAAATCAATTTTTGGTTGAAACGCAACAGCTCTTCAGCCGCTTGCTGTGGGGTCATGTTAATTGGAAACATCCGTTATTCTCCTTTTTTGGCAGCCGAATCCGGCGTTACAGCCATTTTATCCCGCGAGGTGGTACGTGCCTTGGAAGGAGCGGTTCCTTTGTCTGGAGCAGTGGTCACACCCGGTCTGGCATCTTCCAGAACACCCTTCATATTTTCCAACTCATGCCGCAGATTGCGCACATCCAACCGCTCCAGATCATCCCGAATCGAGCGCAACTCGGCGCCATGATCCTGCGTCTGCAACCGCTTCAATTGATCTTCCAGACTGCGCACCCGCCGCTTCAGATCCTGAACCTGACGGTGCGAAGTGTTCATCTCCCGCCGGGTCGGCATGCCAAGCGCCGCCATGGTCTCATCGGCCATGGACTGCTGGAACTGCTGCACCCGGATCATGCCGTTGACCATGCGGGAATTGGCCTCTTGAAACTCACTGCTGCGCACAAATTCGGCATTGGTCTCTTCACAACAATCCACCCACACAACATACAACTCTTTCAAACTCTCGATCGGTTTGCTGGTGGCACCCCGCTCCAGCAAACGCTTGTGCAACAGATCCAACGCCTTCAAATTGACCTGATTGGAGAGAGTCTGAAACTCCTGCATGGCCTTTTGATAGTTCAAGGCATCCTGCATGGCCGCCTGCATCCGCTCTTGTTTTTCGCGGGTCAAACCCAAACCAGGCGTGGCAAGCACCTTCTGCAACCACTCCATGCCACTCTCCTGGCTCCACGTGCCCGGCTTGGCCGCACCGGCCATGGTCTGCAGCAAAGTGCTGGACAACAGCGGATTGTCCTTGAACATGTTCATCCATAGCTGCATGGGCTGGCTCCAGGCCGCCATGGGATGCAAAGCCGCCTGGGCACCATCCTGCCCAAGAAAAAGAGACTTGGCCTGCTGGATGGCACTGTCCAACTGCTTGGTCCAATCCCCACCCTCGCGCTGGCTCTCACCAACCCGCTGCAGCACATCAAAAATTTCCTTGCCCATGCGCATGAAACCACTGGCAGCAGACATCATACCGCTCATGACGGTCTTTTCCGGGGGAGCCTCCGGAGAATAGATTCCAAACATGCGCATCCATTCATCCATGGGGGAGCTGCTCGCTTGCGGCTGCAGCCAAGGCATCCAGGAAGCAGCCGCATTCCCCATCGCGCTCGCATCGCTGGCCTGCTTCAGCCACTGCATGGGCCACTGCGCCATGCCTTCCATGCCCGGCATGGCCGGAAAGGGGCGATTTGTTTGGAGATGTTCGCCTGCCATGGACGACCAATCGTTCCAGATTTTTCGCTGCAGGTCGGTCCACCCCTGCATCCAATCGACCGAAAACGCATCATTCGCCATGCTTCACCTCCCTGATTGAATTAACCTGTAAATACGGATCCTACTTGGTATTGGCCTTGACCTGCTCAACAATGTCATTCAAATCCTGCTCAATCAGCCCCTTGAGCTCATCCTGACTGCGGGACAAAAGCTCCATGGTCTGCCGGGCATTCTCCACCATCATCTTGCCTACATCCGCAACAATGTCCGCCTGCGCGTTCACCACATCCGTCACCGACTTCATCCCACCAAGACTCTTGATCTGCTTGGAACTGACCGTCACAAAAGCCTCCGCCGCATTGACCTGCTGTTTGGCCAGCTCTTTCATGGTCCGCTCGTTAATTTTCTGCAATCCGGCGATGGAGTTCACCATTTTCCGGGTCACTTCGGCAACCTGCTCGGCAACTTTCTTATCCATCTTACCCTCCTTCGATTTGTCGCTCATGGTATTGTTCTCCCCGCAATGCTGCGTTGCAGCATTTGTTGCAGTGCAGCATATTACTCCCACAAATGCTTGTCAACCGTTTTTTTGTCCGTTCAACAACCCGTCATCATTTTTTTAATCTGCCCATCACGACGACTCGTCCGGCGGGGGTGTGCTGGACGAAGTGCGGGTGATGGGCAGCAAAGAGACCCAGAATTCAATATTCTTCTGGGTCATTTCACTCAGAATGGACACCGGATTAATGGCGGTGTGCAACTGGTTTTGCTGTTCGACAAAGAGAGCCACGCTGCGCGCCAGATACTCACCCAGCATGCCTTGCAACGCTCCGCCATAAAAACGGATGATTTGCTGCAACACCTCGGTCGAAAAGACCGGAACCCCCCCTCCTTCTGATTCACTGATGATCTGCAACAAAATGCTGCGAGTAATATCTTCGTTGGTCTGCTTATCGACCACCTGGAATGGAATTTTGTCCAACACCAACTGCCGGATTCCCTCCAGGGTAACGTAAGCGGACCGTTCCGTATCGTACAAACGACGATTGGGATATTTGCGAATGACTCTCATGTGAACTGCCTCAAACAGTCCTCAACGGTTTAGAATCAGTGGATGAACTGACCGCCGTTGATGTCAATGTTGGCACCTGTGATGAAACCGGCATCCTCATGGACCAGGAAGGCAACCACCCGAGCAATCTCATCCGGGCGCCCCAGGCGACCGGCGGGAATTTGGGCGATGATCTTCTTGAGCACATCTTCCGGAATCTTTTTAACCATATCTGTACCGATATAACCGGGCGAAATGGTGTTGACAGTCACACCCTTGGCCACACCCTCTTGGGCAACGGCCATGGTGAAACCATGCATACCCGCCTTGGCAGCCGAATAGTTGGCCTGCCCAAACTGACCTTTGCGACCATTGACAGAGGAGATGTTGACAATGCGGCCATAACCCCGATCGGTCATGCCGGTAAAGACATGCTTGGTCACATTGAATACGCTGTTCAAATTGGTATCAATCACATCATTCCACTGCTGTTCGGTCATCTTTTTCAGGGTAGAGTCGCGGGTAATACCGGCAGCATTGACCAGAATGTCGATGGGGCCGACCTCTTTTTCGATCTGCTCTACGGCGTTTTTGCAGGAGGTAAAATCAGCCACATTGGCCTCATAAACCGGAATCGGGTTGCCCTCTGCCTCGCGCTGTTTTTTCCACTCGTCCAGATTGGGACATTCAAAAACGGGCGCACAGGTGACCACCACCCGATACCCTTCGCTGATCAATTTTTTGCAAATCTCCGTGCCAATACCACCTGCACCACCCGTAACCAAGGCAACTCTTCCACTCATTGCGCTTCTTCCTCATTTTAGGGGTTGACAACAATTATAACAATCCAAAATTCGACCATACCACCCAACAGCGTGGGGTGACCCCCATACCCTCCTCCAGTTGGAGGACGGCTCTCCCACGCCGTTGATCAAGGTGTACCCAATGCGTCCCCCAGGAAGAGGTCTACATTGCAGAGTTCCCCCCGAAAAACAACACCATAATCCATGGACAACACCGGAATGATCCCAGACTCTGTTCATAGCAGGTTTTTATATGGTTTGAAAAGGAGTTTATCTCACGTTAGCACAATATTTTACACAAATTATCCTTTTGTCAAAATCCTGCGGTTTGGCAAAAACCCCACGCAGAGAGCCATTGACTGGGTGCAAATTCTCGGAAATACTGCAGCAGGAATATGGAAAAATTCACGTTTCGCAAGGGCCGTTACCCATCATTTAATCTTTCAGATGCGGAGTCAATCACGTTGCGCGGCAAGGTCAATAAAACCCGCTCCATCGGCAAACGGCGGGCATGTTACATCGGCAACCCAGACACTTTTCGTACCCTTATGGAGCAGGCCCTAAGCGATGCCGGGTATGAAGTGGTCGCCCCTGGGGAAGCATCCTCCTACCAATTGATCATCGATAATGGCTCCCGCAGTGTCAGCCAGTTGCGTGCCTCGGTATCGGCTTTGAGTGGTGCAATGGAGCAATATCTGCTCATCTCCACCCACCAGGTCTACCCTGGCAGTGCCACGTTGCGACCCTGGCAGGAGAGCGATGCGGAGGTTGCCTACGATCTCCCGGTCAATCTGCCAGAAGAGACGTTGGCTGCCCGGTCCGTGGAGCGGGAGTTGCGCCTGTTGGCGCGGGATCGTTTCGCCTTTACCATTCTGCGCCCGGCCATCCTCGAAGGGGAGGAGACCGGCCAGATGGATGTAACGCGCTGGTTCGTTGATCGTATCCTGGATGGGGGAGTCGTGGTCTTTCCGGAGGGGGATCTCCCCAATTATCGCCATCTCTCGCACGCGGACCTGGTGCGGGCGGTGCGGACGGTGGCTGGGTATCCAGATGCTTTCGGGCAAACACTCAACGTGGCCAATCAGGCGACGTTGACCTATTGGGGACATGCCGCCATGGTACGGGATGCCCTGGGACTACCACTGCGCTTTGGCTATCTGTCGCAGTGGCGTTGGCGAGCCGCCAATTTGCAGCTCCCCTTGGGGGAACGGGCCTCCACCAGCTTTATCGAACCAGCCCACCTGTTGCTGCAACTGGGCTGGCAAGCGGATGATCCGCTGCAAACGGTACACAACCGGGCCAGAGAGTGCGCAGCACAGCGCCGTCCCTACAATCAAAACCTAGTCAACCGTGAACGTCGCGCCCTCAGCGAAGCTGAAAACGAAGTGTTCTACCATCCTGGCCGCGCCGCGCACCCTCTGCCGCAACATACAACCCGGCAGTGGGTATTGCGTGGCTGGGCGGGCCAACCTGCCGGACTGGCTTTGGAACGGTTGGCACAGATACAAAATTTCCCCCCCCCAGTGGTCAAAGTCCAGGCGTTGACCTTGTTGCCGGCAGAAGAGCGTTTTTTGCGCGGTGAATATCCGCAACAAGGGCCCCGGGTTTTTGGTCATAACGCCCTGTTGGAGGTGGTCAACCCTGGTCCACATGCCATTGAAGCGGGCACCTTGGCGGTGCCCATGAGTGTCATGCCCTGCGCAGAGGCCAGTACGTGCCCTTTTTGCCGGAGTGGCACACGGGCTGTTTTGGGAATCGGTACCGATGGCTATGGCTGGGGCATCTGTTCCACACCCCTCTCCCATCTGGTGACCGTACCTCCCTCTTTGGGCAAAATCGCCCTGCTGGCCGATCCGCTGGGCAGCCTGATTGCTGGTCTGGAACACCGTCTGGGCAAGGATCAATCGCCTGTCTGGATTGCCGGTCGCACGGTGGAAGCGGCTTTGGCGGCGTGGCTGGTCCAGGATGCCGGTCGTCCGGTGGTGCATGTGGACCGTCGCGCCGCCGAACACCCGGAATTTCCAGTGCAGGCCGTTGCCCCACTGTTGGCCAGACGACGGGCTGGCGAACTGCCTGCGCCCACGCTGGCCATCGATTTTACCGGGTGTGCCGATGTCTCCTGGTCCATCGCCCAGGCGTTGGCCATCGGCGGCGACCTCATGGTACGACGACGCCCCCCCGGCATTCCGCATGGCATCCATTGGCATGAATTTTCTGCGGTTGCCGCCAATCATGCCATTTTGAGCAGCGCTGTCGAACGCTTGCAACAGTGGCAAAAGTTCCGCAACCTGGAAGCACGTCTGGGTCCGGCCATTGCGTTGGATCTGTTTTGGGACGCCTTGTTGCCTTCCCCCTTTGCGCTACCCTATCTGGAGGCTGATCGATGAATACCCTTCTGCTGGGCGGCAACCGCTTTGTTGGCGTCGAAATACTTTGGCATCTGCTGCATGCTGGCCATCGTCTGACCGTTTTGGCACTGGACTCTCCACCCGCCGAGATCCGTCCGCATATCCGCTGGCTGCAGGCAGACCGCAACCAGGAAGCGGCGCTTAAAACCCTTTTTGCCTCTGAATCGTTTGACTATGTGGTGGACAATATCGCCTATGAACCACATCAGGTGGAGCGCCTGCTGGCTGCCTTACCAGGGCGGATTGGTCGCTATCTGCTGACCAGCACCACGGATGTCTATTCCAATCGCCACCCACGGGCTTATCGCGAAGATCAGGTGGAAATTCGTCGCTACGATCTGACCGGCTTGAGCGGCGCGGACCTCTACAACTACGGCAAACGCTCTTGCGAAGCGGTGTTGCGGGCTTCCGAGGTCGCGTGGAGCGTCTTGCGCCCCTGCATGGTCAGTGGTCCCAGGGATAACCTGACTGGTGCCCCTTCGCCTCGGCGTCTGCACTGGTTCGAAGAGTCTGGCCGCAGCCATTTCTGGGTTTCGCGTGTGTTGGATGGCGGTCCCATTCTGCTGTGCAGCCGGGATGAGGTGCTCTTCAAGCTGGTACTGGTCAGCGATCTGGCACGGGCTGCCACCCATATCCTGACCCACCCCGACGCCGTCAATCAGGTCTACAACGTAACCGGTGATGAAATCTGGACCAATGAACGGTTGGTACGCGCGCTGGCCACAGCCGCCAAAAGCGATCCAGAGATCGTCCATGTGCCCAACGAAGTGCTGGAGCAGGCTGGTCTGGACTATTCGCCCATTTTCGGTACAGGAGCGGGTTGGACTTTGCCGGACAACAGCAAGCTAAAAGCCACTGGCTGGCAACCGACTCCCGCTGAAAAATGGTTGTCACTGTTGCTGGAGGCCAACGCGCGGCCAGACATGCGCACCTGGTATCACACCCGCATCCAGGAGGTTGCCTTGGCGCGCCACATCCAGCGCCACAAGCAACAGCGCGCCCTTTTGGCAGCACCGCAGGCCGGAGTCGTCGCCCCGGCCCGTAGTACCACACCCGTGGCCACAACACCGATTACCGGCTTTCTGAGCAATCCAGAGAGCGGCCATTGGCAGACGCGGGCCACCCGTCCACAGCAACAGGGATCCACCGCACTGGAGAGCTTTTATAGGCCGTTCCAGGCTGGCAAGGTGAGCGGTATCGGGCTCGGCACCTGGATGGGAGATCTGACTGCCGCCACCGATCAGCGTTACATCGATGCCATGTTGCATGCGGCCAGCCGAGGCATCAATGTTTTTGATACCGCCATCAACTATCGCCACATGAAGGCAGAGCGCTGTGTCGGCAACGCGGTGCGTTGTCTGAGTGCTCAGGGTATTCCCCGGCAGGCGCTCTGCATCACCAGCAAGGGGGGATACATCACCCATGATGCCGATGACAACCGTGCGGCAGAGCGCTATCTGCGTGAGCAGTATCTGGATAGCGGGCTGATTGACGACGCCGAGTTGCAGCGCCGCCACAGCATCAAGCCGCCATTTATTGCTCAGCAGCTTGAACACACTTTGAGCAATCTTGGGCTGGCGACTTTGGATGTTTATTATCTGCATAATCCAGAGGATGAGCTGCCCCATTTGGGTCAGGAGCTGTTCTATACCCGCCTGCGAGAGAGTTTTGTGGAGTTGGAAAAGGCGGTGATGGCTGGCAAGATCGTCTGCTATGGACTAGCGACTTGGCATGGTTTGCGGGTTGAGGAGGGTGCGAGCAACCATCTTTCGCTGCAACGGGCCGTCAGTGCCGCCCAAGAAGCAGCAGCCATCGTACAAGGCAAGCAGCACCATTTGTGTGCCGTACAATTGCCTTTCAATGTCCGTGACCATCACAGTCTGACCCGTCCGACCCAGAGACTTAATGGCACGATGTTGTCGGCGTTACACGCCATCAAAGAGTTGGGCATGCATGCCTTTACCAGTGCCACGGTTCTGCAAGGTGGTACGATACCCGCGCAGTTTCGGACCATGGCGGCGGGTTTATCGGAACGCACAGTGGCTCTGCGGGCTGCCTACAGTTTGCCAGAGATTGGTACGGCTTTGGTGGGAATGCGACGTGTCACCAGTGTGGAAGAGGCTCTGGCTGTGGCTGCTTTGCCTGCGCTGGCCAGTGAACAGATTCTGCCCCATTTGTTGACGTAACCGTGTCGACCCCAAAACAGTTGCGGATCCAAGGGGGACATCCCCTCCCCTGGCCCTGGCAATTGCATTGAAAAGTGGCATGGGGTCAAGGGGAGATTATCTCCCCTTGCGGGTGCAGGGCAGCGCCCTGCTGAAATGGCGCGCTTTCACCGAAGCAGATTTGGCGCAGCCAAATCTGCGCAGCGCGCCAGATCTGTGCCCCGCAGGGGCACGCTTTGGGAGGGCGGAAGCCCGACATGCACCGTGCCGCATGGGAAACGTGACAGGAAAAGTTCAAATGTGATCGCCCTGCCCCTCTGACGGATCCAGGGCGGAACCATGGGGCACCGCACATGACAAGCAGGGCTCCGCTCCAGAAGCGTCAACCGAATAACGAACACCCATTCGACAGCAAAAAAACCTTTATGGCACGCGATGTTAAAAGTCGGGCATCCGCCCTCCAGAAGCGTGCCCCTGCGGGGCACAAATCTGTGCGGCGTGCGCAAATGCTGCGCATTTGCTTCTTGAAAACGCCGCACATTGCAAGCAGGGCTTAAGCCCTGCACCCGCCAGGGGTGATGATCGCCCCTGGACCCCGCAGAAATTTTTAAGGATTT
>PDZU01000065.1 GCA_002753095.1 Magnetococcales bacterium | reverse complement strand
TTTTGAAACCGTGACTGCCTCTTGCCCAGTGCCGATCGTGATCGCCGGAGGCAAAAAATTGCCGGAAAAAGAGGCCCTGAGCATGGCCTATCGGGCCATTCAAGAGGGTGCCTCAGGCGTGGATATGGGCCGCAATATTTTCCAGTCGACAGCACCAGCAGCCATGATTCAGGCCGTGCGCGGCGTGGTCCATGACGGAATGACGGCGGAAAAGGGGTATGAACTCTTCCTTACCCTGGCGCAGCAATAGTCCATTTTTCAGTAGAGAAAATCGCAGAGGAGGAGCCATGCAAAACCGGTGGTCTGCCCAAGAGGCAGCAGACATGTGCGCACGTTATGCCGAGTCCCACGGCGAACCGTTGGCGTTGCGAACCTATGCCAGCCGACTCTTGGGCAGCGATCCGGCCCTGGTGCTGCATGGTGGCGGCAATACCTCGGTCAAAGGGGTCTGGCATGATCTGTTCGGGGAACCGGTGGCCGCCCTGTTTGTCAAAGCCTCCGGCTGGGATCTGGCCCAAATCCTCCCGGAGGGACATACCCCGCTGCGGTTGGACTTTTTGCGGCGCATGCGGGATCTGCCGGCGCTTGC
This sequence comes from Magnetococcales bacterium, assembly GCA_002753095.1. Classification (GTDB taxonomy): domain Bacteria; phylum Pseudomonadota; class Magnetococcia; order Magnetococcales; family Magnetaquicoccaceae; genus Magnetaquicoccus. The sequence continues at coordinate 17,486 of PDZU01000065.1, read as the reverse complement.
GGACGAGACCATGCTGCAGATCGTGCGCGGGCAGCGTCTGGATCCAGAGGGGGCGACCCCCTCCATCGAGACCTTGCTGCACGCTTTCCTGCCGCATACCTTCATCGATCACAGCCATGCCGATGCCATCCTGACTTTGAGCAATCAGGAGGGGGGGGCCACCCTGCTGCGGCAGGCGCTGGGAGAAGAGGTGATCATCCTGCCCTATGTGCATCCCGGTTTTGCCCTGGCCAAGGCGGTAGCCGAAGCCCATGATCGGGCGCCACACAGTCGGGGTATGGTCTTGCTGCAGCACGGGTTGGTGACCTGGGGCGAGACGGCGCAAGAGTCCTATGGGGCGATGATCGAACTGGTCAGTCGGGCAGAAGCCTTTATTGCCGCCCGTCTGCCGGGAGCCTCTCTGGCCAGTGCGGCGGCAGAGGCGGCAGCCTGGGCGCGTTATCGGCAACTGGCACCCCGCCTGCGCGGAGCCCTGGCCATGGCCAGTGGCTGTGCCGATCAACCTTTTGATCGCTTTATCCTGTTGCCCTGGATCGATCAGGAAATTTTGGCCCTGTTGGCGCAGGAGGGAGTGCGGGAAACCCTGTTGACCCCTCCCTTGACCTCGGACCATCTGATTCGTCTCAAACCTTTGCCACTCTGGTTGGCGGAAGGGGAGGCGCAGGGGGATGGACTGGCTGGAGCGGTGCAGGACTATCGGCAAGCCTATATCGACTATGTGGCGCGTCAGTCACAGGGTGGTGTGTCGGAGGCGGAGCGTTACGACAGCACACCACGGGTGGTGCTGCTGCCGGGGGTGGGCGCGGTCTGTGTCGGTGCGGAGGTGGCGGAGGCAGAGCGGGTGCGGGATCTGCTGGCGGCTACTTTGCGGGTCAAGGGGGCCATTCAACGCATGGGCGGGCGCTACCAGGGGCTCAACGAGGCGGACTGCTTTGCCATGGAGTATTATGGTCCGCAGCGGGCCAAATTGGCCTTGGGGGGCGGCACAGGGGGCAAGCGCCAGATCGCCCTGATCACCGGGGCTGCCGGAGCCATCGGTTCCGGCATCTGTCGGGCTTTGTTGGCGCATGGCATGCATCTGGCGGCCTCGGATCTGCCGGGGGCGGGGTTGGATTCTTTGTTGACCGAGTTGCAGGCGACTGGCGGGGCGCGGGTGATGGCGGTGGCCATGGATGTGACCGATCCTGCCTCGGTGGCCGCAGGGATCGAGCAGGTTGTGGCCCGCTGGGGAGGGCTGGATCTGCTGGTGCTCAACGCCGGTTTGGCCCATGTTTCCGCGTTGGAGACCATGCAGGTGGAGGCGTTTCAACGCCTGCAGCGGGTCAATGTGGAGGGCACTTTGCATCTGTTGACGGCGGTGGGTAAGCTGTTGCGCCAGCAGGGCAGCGGTGGGGATGTGGTGTTGATCTCCACCAAAAATGTGTTTGCTCCAGGGGCGCAATTTGGTGCCTACAGTGCCACCAAGGCGGCGGCCCATCAACTGGCCCGTATCGCCGCGCTGGAGATGGCCCCGTTGGGGGTGCGGGTCAACATGGTGGCCCCCGATGGGGTTTTTTCCGATGGAGATCGGCCATCGGGACTATGGGCAGAGGTGGGGCCGGATCGCATGCGGGCCAGAGGCTTGGATGCGGCGGGGCTGGAAGCCTATTACCAGAATCGAAATCTGTTGAAGGCCCGTGTTACGGCCAGCCATGTGGCCAATGCGGTGCTCTATTTTGCCACCCGGCAAGCCCCATGTACCGGGGTGACGCTGCCGGTGGACGGGGGATTGCCGGATGCCACACCACGGTAATCGATGACCGTGTCTTAAAGAGTATGTCAAAACCATGTTGCCCAGCCATTCGCAGGCGCTAAGCTGTTTGCAGCGCGGATTGTTCAATGCCCTGTCTCGCTTTGGGCAGTGGGAGGAGCGTGTCGCCAAACTGCCGGAAGAGGAGCAGCGGCACTGTTTTGCCGTGCTTGCCGAGGCGATGTTGGCCATTCGCACCTTGCCGCAGGCGGCAGAGATTTGGACCGAGGGTGTGGTGCCTGTCGAGGCCCGCCGTCGTTATGGTCTGCCGGAGCGCATTCCGGGCGCAGATGGTCTGCTGCGCACGGTCAGCGGTGAAATGCATCCCTATCAATTGCTCTACCGTCCGGGGCGCCCGGCTTTGACGCGCAAAGATTTGGCCGACTTTCTGGCGTTGGCCGAGCGGGTTGCCCAACCTTTGTTGATCTCCAATGGCCGTGAATTGCCCGCCGCATTGCGCAATCGCGCCGATTTTCATGTGATCCTGGGCCATGATCTGGACCGTCTGAACAGCCGGGATTTTGCCGCCATGCGCCGTTGGTTGCAGGGAATTGGCTGGCTGCCGGAGCGGGCAGCGCTGGCCACGCCAGTGGCCCGTCTGGTTGGACGGGTCAACAGTCTGTGGGAGCAGCATGACCGGGTGTTGGCGGTGACGGTGCCGGGGCTGGATCTGTCGTTGTTGGCCTTGAAATGGGTGGAGAGCCAAGGGGGCGGGCGGGTTGTGTTGGTGTTGGCCCCATCGTTGACGGCCATGCGGGAGCTGTTGTTGCAGTGGCGGCGGCAACTCTCCTGGTCGGAGGTGGCTGCCCTCTGGGTGGGGGGCGAGGTGGCCAACGGCCCGGATGTCTGCCAACTCAAGCCTCTGGATTGGGATCTGCCCTTGGTGACGGAAAGCGAGGCCATTCGCCGTTTTCTCAATGGCCGCTTTGCCGGGGTGCGGGTGGTGTTGTCCACGGGCAGCGGTTTACGGTTGGTGGCGCGGGCCATGATGGGGTCGGCCCCCATGGATCTGGGGTTGGTGCTGGATGGCCGTGAGCTGCTTGCCGATCCTTTTTTTCTGGAGGATAACCATCTGCCGCTGCGCAAACGGTTGTTGTTGACCCCGGCCTTGTGGCAGGCCAACCCGTTGCAGCGCGATGCGGAGGGCGAGAGCAAACGTGTGTGGCATCTGACGGAGCAGCCCCACTTTGGTACTCCGCTTTCCCTGAGCACGATGGCACAGGCGGTGACTGACGGACTATTGCGGCCTTGGCAGGTTTGGATTGTGCTGGTGCCGCCTGCCTGGATGGAGGAGGAGAACGCTTGGTTTTTTCGCTGTCTGCGTGCCGTGCAGAGTGTGTTGGGCAGTGGTCTTGGCCATGTGCAGGTGTTGCATGGTTCGGTAGCTGAGGCCCGCCTGGCGGCCCTGCGTGATCCCATGACGGGTTTGGTGTTGGGCGCGGCGGGGGAAGAGGGGGCAGCCCGCAGTGATTGGTTGTCGTTGCTGGTGGAGGCGGGTTTGCCGTTGGCGCAGCGCGAGGCGGTACTGCAGCGTTATCAGACGGCGCCACGGGCGGTATTGCATACGGCCCGTTGTCTGGCGGACGGGCTGCAGATGCCATTGGCAGACCTGTTGCTGTGTACACCGCAACCGCGCAAGGTGAAGTGGGATCTGTTGCGCTCTTTGACGGCGGTGTTGGCCAGGGGGGCGGAGCCGGGTAGTCCGGTCACCCCTGGCATTGTGTGTGTGCCGGTGTTGGCGGGGCAGGGCGGTGGGCGGGGCATGCACGCCTCTGCCGAAGCGGCGTTGACGGCCTCGGAGCTGCTCTGGGAGGTGTTGCAGCGTCTGCGCGAGGGGGATGAAGGGTTTGAACAGCAACTGGTCGGCTCTGGAGAACAGTTGGGACGCAGTGGGCATTTGCCTTGGCAGTCTGGTAGCGACCCAACCTTTGCGTGGCATCATCGCATCCGCTTTTTGCTGCCGGAAGGGGTGCCGGAAGGGTGGCGGCACGAAATATGGTCGGTGTTGTTGCAGCGCCTGATCGGCACATGGGATCGTCGTTTCGGTCAATGGCAGGCAGAGCGGGCGGCCCAGGCGGAGTGGTGCCGGGAGTGGGAGGAGCAGCAGCGGCGGATGTGGCGCAAAGGGGTATTGCGCGATGATCGGCAGAAGCGTTTGCAGATGGCGGGTTTTGTGTGGGATCCCAAGCAGTTGGCCTGGGAGGAGCAGTGGCAGGCGTTGCGGCGTTATCATGAACGCCATGGCGATGCTCTTGTGCCGACGGTCTGGCCAGAAAATCCGGCCTTGGCGGAGTGGGTGCAGCAGCAGCGGCGTGACTATTTCAAGGGACGCTTGAGTGCGCAGGCGGTTGCGCGCTTGCAGGCGCTTTCTTTTGTGTGGGATCTGGAACAGGCCGAGTGGGATCGGATGTTTGATCGATTTTTGATTTTCTGCCGCCAGCGGGGCGATGGGATCGTTCCAGAGGTTTGGCCGGAAGATGTGGCGTTGGCGCACTGGGCCAAGGAGCAGCGCAAGGAGTTTGCCCGGGGCAAGTTGCCTTTGGAGCGGCGGGCGCGGCTGGAGGAGTGGGGGTTTTGTTGGGATTTGGAGGCGGCCTGGTGGGAGGAGCAGTTTGCTGCGTTGCTCCGGTTTCGGGCTGAGGAGGGCCATGTGCTGGTGCCGTCCTCCTGGTCGGAAGATGCCAAATTGGCCGATTGGGTGGCCAAACAGCGCCGCGATTGGCGGGCGGAGCGTTTGACGGAAGAGCGTTTGTGTCGTTTGCAGGAGATCGGCTTTGTCTGGGATCCAGAGGAGTTGGCTTGGCAGGAGCATTGGCGGGCTTTGCAGCTCTTTCACGCTACGCACGGCCATTGTCATGTGTCGGAGAGCGACCCGGAGTTGGCGGAGTGGGTGCGGCAGCAGCGCAAGGTGGGGGTGGGTTTGATGCCCGCGCGGCGGGACGCCTTGCAGTCGTTATCCTTTATCTGGGATGTTCGGGCGGCGGAGTGGGATGCCATGCTGGTGGCGTTGCGCCAGTTTTGTGCCGAGCACAACCATTGCATGGTGCCGCCCGCGTATGCGGGCAATCCGGCCCTGGCGCGCTGGGTGGGGCAGGTGCGCCGCGCCTATGCGGCGGGACAGTTGAGTGCAGAGCAGATTGAGTCGTTGCGGGCATTGGGTTTTTTGTGGGACGCCAAGGCGGTGTTGTGGGAGGAGATGTTTGCGGCGTTGTCTGCTTTTCGGCGCCAGCATGGCAACTGTCTGGTAGCGGAAAACGATACGGAGAATGCACAACTGGCATGGTGGGTGGGGGCGCAGCGCAAAGCCTACAAGAGCGGGCAACTGGAGCCAGAGCGGATTGAGCGTTTGAATCGCTTGGGCTTTTTTTGGGATCCGCTGGAGGTGCAGTGGTATGAGATGTATGTTGCCCTGGTCCGTTATCAGCAGCAGCATGGTCGCGTGCTGATCACCCGTGGTACGGCAGATGCCCGTTTGACCCAATGGGTGGCCACGCAGCGTCAGGCGCGCCAGCATGGTCACTTGTCGGCCAAGCGGGTGGAGTTGTTGGAGGCGTTGGGCTTTATCTGGGATCAAAAAGAGGTAGTGTTGGAGGAGATGTTGCTGGAGTTGGCGCAGTTTCGTCAACAGTATGGTCATTGTCAGGTACCGGTCTCCTGGGCAGGCAACCCGGCTTTGGGTTTGTGGGTGCAATTTCAGCGTCAGGAGTATAAAAAAGGCCACCTGGATGCCAAACGGATCGCTCGTCTGGAGGCGTTGGGGTTTAATTGGGTGTAATGGGTGAATTGCTAATAAATTAGGGCTGACAATGAGGGATCGCTTATGATAACCTCGCTGTGAAAGGGAATGAATAAACAGATATTCATTGTGAATATGGCTATCATTTCGACCGCGAGGCGATGAGAGGGTGCAGTGAAAAAGGAACTGGCAAACGAGTGGCAGAAAGTTAAGTCCAAGCAGGAGGCACTCACCCGTAAATGGAAAAGTAGCGGCAATCAGGATTTGCTGCAATTTTTCATGGAGATCCTGCCCAAGGTCGTCGATGCGGACCGTTGCAGTTTTTTTATCCATGATCCGGTGACCGATGCTGTCTGGTTGCAGTGTGGTACCGGCTTGAAGGAGCGGAGCATCGTTATCCCCAAGACGGGTTCCAATGTGGGTCGGGTGGTGGCAACGGGCAAGCCGGTCTCTATCGTGCAACGGGAGCAGCAATCGGACTTTGCCCGTCAGGTGGAAGAAAAACTCGGCTACGTGACGCACAACATGATGTGCGTGCCCATCATGAGTCAAACCTCCAGTCAGGTGACCGGGGCCATTCAGGTGATCAACAAGCAGGGCGAGGCGGGGCGTCTGGGGTTTACCGATGCGGATCGGGCGTTGTTGGAGCGGGTGGCCAACCATGTGAGCATGGTGACGGAAAACATCTATCTCGGTCAGGAGATGGTCACTGTATCCGACAAGCTGCGTGGTACGGTGGATATGGCGGAGTGGGTGATCAAAATGTGGATGGGGTTCATGGGTTTGGTGATTTTGGCGGCGTTTGGGGTGATTGTGCATTTTACCCCGCATATGCTCGAAATTCTCAAGCGGTAGTGATCTAACACTCTGAAACATAAATACAAAACGATTGCGGGGTCCAGGGGGGGTACCTCCCCTGGTGGGGTGCAGGGGCGGAGCCCATGCAGGTAATGCGGCGTTTCACAAGAGCGCGGGCGCAGACTGCGCGCACGCCGCGCAAAGCTGTGCTTCGCAGGGGCGCTCTTTGGGAGGGCGAACGTCCGACTGTCAACCTTGCCTATCGTCACGCGTTTGTTGCTGTTTGGTCCAATCTCGGGCGAGATCCATTGGGAGGGTGTGCGTATTGGCGCACACAACCGCGCCGATACGCACGTCTTGCGTTGGTCGGGCGCCTTGGCCGACGCAAAAAGCGCGTTTGTTTGGTTTGCAAGCGTGCCATAAATCAATCGCCAATTCCTGGGGCTTTGTTCTGCACCCCGCAGAAATCTATGGCCAGAAATCTATAGCAATGTTAATCGGGATCGTCGCTGCTCCGGTTGTGCGATGCAATAAAAAAATCAATTTCACATTCTCAGCCGGATTGCACAAAGGTGTGCAGGAATGGTTGAGGGGGACCACTTGACAAACGGGATTGAATGTAGCGGAAATGGAAACCATATTGTGGCTTAAGCTGTTGTTGATTCTGGTGCTCATCATGGGCAACGCCTATTTTGTGGGTGCGGAGGTGGCCATCACCGGGGCGCGACGCAGCAAAATCCGACAGTTGGCGGATCAAGGCAGCAAGGCTGCCGAGCGTGTGCAACGGTTGCATCAGGAACCAGAGCGTTTTTATTCGGTGACGCAGATCGGCATTACTCTGGTCTCTTTGGCGCTGGGTGCGATCGGGATGGATACCCTGGATCTGATCCTGGAGCCGAAGATCACCGGGTTGGTGGGCATGTTTACCGATCCCAATCCCTGGATGGATGTGTTGCACTGGACCAGCTATCTGATTGCTTTTGCGATCATCTCCTTTTTGCACGTGGTGGGTGGGGAGTTGGCACCGAAGATTTTGGCCTTTCACAAGGCGGAGCCTTTGGCCATGGCGGTGGCTTGGTCGGTGGACGTGCAGTATACCCTTTGGACGCCAGTGATTTGGGCCATGAAGCATGCTTCCAACTTTTTGCTGTGGTGTGTGGGGCAGGGGGGCTTGGTGGGCTCGCATGGGGAACATTTCAACATGACCCAGGAGGAGATTCGCACCATCATCACGGCCAGTGAGGATGCGGGGGTCTTCAATGCGGAAGACAGCAAGATGATCCACAGCGTGATGGATTTTGGTGGTCGGAGTGTGCGGGCGGCCATGATCCCGCGCACCGATATTGTTGCCTTTGCCAAGGGAACGCCGTTGACAGAGGTGTTGGGCAAGTTTCGCGAGTTGCCACACGCCCGTTATCCGGTCTACGAAAATAATCTGGACCATATTTTGGGGTATGTGGCGATCAAGGAGTTGTTGGGTGCGCTGGCCGATGCCCAGGGTGGGGCGGAGATGAGCCATCCCATTGATGATTTTGTTTCGCCGGTTTATGTGATTCCCAGCAGCAAAAGCATGAGCAGTCTGCTCAAGGAGTTCAAAGTTACCCGGCATCATATGGCGGTAGTGGTTGATGAGTATGGTGGAACGCAAGGAATCATCACCCTGGAGGATATTCTGGAGGAGATTGTTGGGGAGTATGACGATGAGTTCACCGCGCAGACTCGGCGGGTGAAAAAGCTGGAAGATCAGAGTTTTGCCATCGATGCGTCCATGCGCATGATCGACCTGGAGTCGTTGTTGTCGTATCAATTTCCGGAATCGACCGACTTTGTCACCATTGGCGGACTGGTCTACGACACCTTGGGACGCATTCCCAAGGTGGGTGAGATGATCTCTTTACCGGGTGCAGAATTGTTGGTGACGGGCATGGATAACCATCGCATTACCATGTTGCAGTTCCGCTGTGTGATGGCCAGCAAGTCAGAAGTGGTGGCAGAGGAGCACGAGGTAGTTGGTGCGTCATAGATGTTCCTACTCTTTGCTGTGGATTGAAAGGGGGGGTGTGTGATGACGGAGGGTTTGGCAGTCCGACAGCCTGCGGTCGCTGGTTCCTTTTATCCCAATGAGCCTCAGGCGTTACGATCCATGGTGCGGCAGTTTTTGGATCGTGCGCCGCCCATGGATCCTCCGTGTGCCTTGGTGGCGCCGCATGCGGGTTATATCTATTCCGGCTATACGGCGGCGTGTGCCTATCGCAGTTTGGCCAGGGCCACGCCGGCCAAGCCGTTGCGGGTTTTTCTGTTATCGCCGAGCCATCGAGTGGCGTTGCATGGCCTATCGGTAGGCAACTATGGGGCGTATCGCACGCCGTTGGGGGATGTACCGGTGGATCAGGCGGTGGTGGAGCAGTTGGCGGCGTTGCCGGACGTGAGTCGGGATCCGGCTGCGCACCAGCATGAGCATGCGTTGGAGGTACATTTGCCGTTTTTGCAGGAGACGGTGCAGCATTTTCAACTGGTACCGATTATTTTTGGCCGTGTGAGTGGTGGTCATTTGGCTGACTTGTTGGCGCGGGTTTGGCAGCCGGAGGATCTGTTGTTGGCTTCCACGGATTTATCGCACTATCATCCGTATACGGAGGCGCGTCGTTTGGATGGTCAGGCGTTGGCGGCGTTGGCGGCGGTGGATCCGCAGGCCATGTCCAAGACGGAGGCGTGTGGCAACAGTGGGGTGTGCGCGGTCTTGGAGTTGGCGCGGCGGTGGCAGTGGCGTTCGGTATTGGCCGATTATCGCAACTCTGGTGATACGGCGGGGGGCAAGGATCGGGTTGTTGGTTATGTGAGTTATCTTTTTTATCCATCGTCTTCGTCGGGGGGTGTTGTGCGCGGTACGGAGGTCAATACGTTGCCTGGGGTTGCTCGGTTGCATTTGCAGCGGGTTTTGGGGGGAGAGTCGGGCATTTCTGCCGAGGCGTTGACGGCGCGGGTGGTGGAGTTGGCGCAGCCTGGGGCCTGTTTTGTTACCTTGACCAAGCATGGTCAGTTGCGGGGTTGTATTGGCAGTTTGCAGGCGCATCGTCCTTTGGCGGTGGATCTGTTGGATAACGCGGTAGCGGCGGCGTTACGGGATCCGCGTTTTCCGGCGGTGACAGTTGCCGAGTTGGCGGAGTTGCGGATTGAGGTATCGTTATTGACCCCTGCGCAGCCTTTTCCGTACAGTTCGCCGGAGGATCTGGTGCGGCGATTGCGGCCTGGGGTGCATGGGGTTATTTTATCCAAGGGGGGAAGGCGGGCTACTTTCCTGCCGCAAGTGTGGGAGCAGTTGCCGGATCCGAAGCAATTTTTGCAGCATCTTTGTCAGAAAGCCGGGCTTTCTGCCCAGTGTTGGCAGGAGATGCCGGAGATTTTTGTGTATACGGTCCAAAAGATGGTGGAGTAAATTAAATTTCTGCGGGGTCCAGGGGCGATCATCGCCCCTGGCGGGTCCAGGGCGGAGCCCTGGGGTTTTATCTTTTATCTTTTATCTTTTATCTTTTATTTTTTTGCCTTTGGCGCGCTTTTCACGATAAGCCGACGCGTTTTTTGCGTCGGCTTAAGCGCCTAATTGACGCAAGGTGTTTGGATTGGCGCGGTTTTATGCGCCAATAGGCACACCCTCCCAATGGGTTTTCCCCGCAGGTAACTCAATACCTCGCGGTTAAAAGTCGGGCGTCCGCCCTCCCAAAGAGTGCCCCTGCGGGGCACAAATCTGTGCGGCGTGCGCAAATGCTACGCATTTGCTTCTGTAAAACGCCGCACATTACAAGCAGGGCTTTGCCCTGCACCCAGCAGGGGCGATGATCGCCCCTGCACCCCGCAGTAAATTAAAAGCCAAATCAAAAGCTATTCCAACGGGAACCGATCCACCACCCGCACCTCCTGCAACGACAACTGCCCAGCCCGTGGCTGGGCGGGCTGCAACGCTTTTCCAATGGCAATACTCATGACAATGATATGATCCGCAGGCAGATTGATCAAACGCCCGACGGCATCATAATCAAATCCAGCCATCGGGCAGGAGTCATACCCCATGGCCTTGGCCGCCAACATGATGGTCTGCGCCGCCATGCCACAGGAACGTGTCGCCTCATCCCGTTGCGTCTGCGCAAAGGGGCCATAATAAGAGGTTATAGCCTGGACGATGCCCTGCCGCATCCTCTCCGGGGCGTTCCGCCAATAACGCTCCGGCTCTTTTTGCCAGGCATTGAGATCAGCACAGAGAATCAAATACAAAGAGGCATCGGTCACCTGCGCCTGATTCCAGGAAAGTTGCCGCATCTGCTGCCGCAACTCAGGATCACGCACAACCACAAAACGCCAATGCTGAATGTTGAAAGCGGTGGGCGACAACATGGCCAACTGCAAAAGCGCCTCCTCCTCAGCGAGGCTCATGCGATGGTCAGGATCATAATGCTTGACGGACCGACGACTGTGAATGGCGGTGAGGGTATCCATAATCAAAACTCCTGCAAAGATTAAAAAAAGTGACACAGTCCATGCCCCCTCCCGGCACGGTCATTGTACATCAGGCTATTTCTTGCTGCTACCCTCCACGACCCGCTTCAATTGCCCGCTGGCCAAGTCGAGAACGGCTTTGACGCTGCGCGTGCCCTCCCCACCACAGGCAAGCTGCAGGTTGATGGAAATCTGCAGATTTTCAAGCCATTTGAAACTGCTCAGATCCACGGCATACCCCTCCTGCTCCGGCAAAGTACATTGCCAGGCACGGGCGCTCTCCTGGGCCAACTCCTCAAAATGGATGTCCCGACTCTCCCTTTTGGCCAGATCAATCGCCGACAACCATACCTCCCCCTCATCGCTGACCGGCAGTACCGCATAGCGCTCATGGGCCTCCCACCATACCGTCGTGGGGGTGGGATACTTGGCCCAGGCCAGATCCACCAGACGGTTTTGTTTCAGATCGAGCAGATATTGAAACCAACAAAAACTGCTCCCTTCAGCAGGCGGTTCACAGGCGGTGAGCAGCGCATAACGTTTGTTGGGGCCCAACGGAGAGATGTTGACCGAAATGGGTGCCAATTGGCTTTTGCCATCGTTGTTTTGTACCCGAATAAGCGGTTTGATCGGGTTGCCCTGAAAAATGAGTTGGCCATTCTTGCTCAAAGTAAAACCATAGCCCCCCGGTTGGCCAGGGAGCAGAGTGGTCCAAGGGGTGGCAAGCAAACCCTGATTGTTGTTGTTCCACTCACGGATGGATTTGGCTTCGCTCCAGGCCCCAGAGGGAAAAAGGATCAGCAAGAACAAAGCAATGGAGCGAAGGGCGATAACCGCATTGAACATGGCAACAGATCCTGAAATAAAGGGTACGTGATCACGATAGAAAAGGTGCGCTCATCCACTGGTGAGCTTTCTATAAATGTCGGCAATGCGCAAGGGTAATTGACGCACATCTTCCAAGAGAACGTAGCGCGCCGGTCCATACAGTCTGGACAGATACGCGCGCGCCTCCCGATCAATGGTAATGCAGAAAGGGTGGATGCCACTGCGACGCGCCTCAAGCAGAGCCATGCGGGTGTCTTCGATGGCGTAATCGCCCCGATACCCCCCCAGAAAACTGTCATAATCCTCCGGCTTGCCATCGGAAAGAGTGATCAACAGGCGCGTTTTGGCCTCCTGCTGGTTGAGCAGATGGGTGGCATGGCGAATAAATACCCCCATGCGGGTGTAGTCAAGCGGTTGAATCCCGGCAATGGCCGGTTCCAAGGCGGCAAGACTCTGCTGGGCAAACGACTTGATGGTATACAAATGACACTGCTTGCGGGTCATGCTGGAAAAACCATACAAGGCAAAACGGTCCTGCAGATGGTGCAGGGCATGACTGAACAACACCAGACTCTCCCGGATGGCCTGATTGACCCACCCCTTGGTGGAACCGCTCATGTCAACAAGCAACAAAGCCGCTACCTGCCGTTGCCGCCGTTGCCGGGCCAAAAAAAGCCGCTCATCCATCTCTTGCCCAGCCTGCCGTTCGCTCCAGGCGTGCAAAAAGGCCTCCATGTCAACCTCGTCGCCGTGCAACTGACGACGCTGCCACTGGTCATCACCACGCAACATCTCGAAACGACGACGAATGCCCTGCCAAACACCCTGATATTTCTGCAACGTCTCCTGCACAATCTTGTCATCCCCAGGGGCAATGGGGCGCTCGCACAATAAACACCATGCCTTGCGGTAATTGTTGCGCTGATAATCCCACTCGTCATAATAAAACAGGTTCTTCGTCTCCGCCGGGGTGAAATCATGGCGATCTTCTTGCGCCTGCCGCACCGGCAAAACCCCAGGGCGATAGTCGGCAGCACCGGCAGCAGAAAGATATTCTGGCGGCATCTGCCCCAGATCCTGCACGATGGAACGGGTCAACAGTTGCAGTTCATCCGGTGGACGCAACGGTTGACCCTCCAACTGCAGGTTGAAAATCATCCCCTCTTCTGGTGGATGCCACTCTGCAGTGTGACCGGCAACCAGCGGCATCTCCAACGGCGTGCGCCGCTCCAAAGAAGCACCCAAAAGTTGCCGAAAACGCTGTCTCTCTTCGGCAATGCGTTTCAGCAGGGTGGTCATGGCCGGTTGCAACAGAGGCAGGCCATGACAGGGCAGCGGGGCAGGCACAGCCTCTCCGAGCAGGTGGGGCAGCAGGCTGAGGCTCTGTTGGGCGCTGGCCCCTGGTGCGATCAGTTGCTGTACAGCCTGTTGCCATGCTGGGGTCAGCAGGCGCGACTGACCCCAGGCGGTAATATGGCGCGCCAGACCCGGCAACAGCCGACACAAGAGGCCATCAATACGGGTATCTTCCAAGACAAGATAGATTCGGGTGGCCTGCGCCAGGTCAGGGAACTGTTGCAATTGAGCGTCCAATTGCGGAAAGAAAGTACCGAAGCGGCCCAAACCCCACAAATGGGCCGCCAAGGCTTGGTACAGGGTGCGATTGCCGGCCTGGGTGGGCAAATGGTCGAGCGAGGCCGGCAGAAAAAGAGTCGCCGTGTTGGTATAGGCACCGGGCTGATCGCTGGCAGCAATGGCAAGCGGACGCCCCCCCAGCGCAGTGACAAACGGATGCAACAGGGCGCTGACTTCGTCAAGCAACAGGCTCTGTTGGCGCTGCTGCAGGCGCAGAGGGCCTTCCCGCAGACGCAGCAGGGCAGACTGCAAACCCTGTTGGTCATACCGGTCAATGACCGCCGTGAGCCACAAGCCCAGACTGGGTTCATCCAGTTGACCAAGCTGCGGCAGAGCCTGTTGCGCACTCTGGTAGGCCAACTCAGGGTTGATGCGGCTTAAAATGGGTAGCCAGTGCAGCAAAGACCGTTGTTGTTCCGCCGAGAGGCGCACACATTGCGCCAACAAAGGCGCTACCGTGCGCCGCGAGGAGAGGGCAGCCGCCAACCACTCCTCCAGTTGCTCCTCCAACTCCGCCTCAGAGCGCATCCTCTGCCCCGAAGATCGACTCCTGTAAAGCCGCAATGGCGTTGGTCATTTCGACATCATCGCTCAAGGCGCGGGTAATGGCGGCGGCACAGGCGGCAGCAGGAGATTGACCACTTTGCATCAACCGGGCCGCATGCACCAGCAGACGCGTGCTGGCTCCCTCTTCCAGACCATTGCCCTTGAGGTTGCGGGTCAGATGGGCAAAACGGACCAGCGCCGCCGCCATGTCAGCCGCAATACCGCTCTCCTTTTCGATGATCAACTGCTCCCGCTCTGGACTGGGATAGTCAAACTCCAACGCGACAAAACGTTGCCTCGTGCTCTGCTTGAGCTCCTTGAGCACACTTTGATAGCCCGGATTGTAGGAGATGACCAAGGCAAATTGCGGCGGAGCCCGCAGCACTGTGGCCAGTTTTTCCATGGGCAGCAGACGGCGATCATCCGCCAAAGGGTGGATCACCACCGTGGTATCCTTGCGCGCCTCGACAAACTCGTCCAAATAACAGATGGCCCCGTGCCGCACGGCCAAGGTCAGAGGACCATCACGCCAGACCGTCTCACCCCCCACCACCAGAAAAGCCAATAAATTCTAACCGGTGGTCATATCCTCATGGCAAGAGAGGGTGATCAATGGTCGACCCAGACGCCAAGCCATCTGCTCGACAAAACGGGTTTTGCCACATCCCGTCGGCCCCTTGAGCAAAATCGGCAGTTGCCTAGCATAAGCCGCAGAAAAGAGTGCGCACTCGTCACCCACCGGTTCATAATAGGGCTCATTGATGATACGATAAGGATCCAGAGGGGATGATTCTTCAGACATGCGCACTCCGTGCCGGTGGACAGAAAAGGAAAAAAGACCATGGACCAGTCAGAGCCCAAACCAAGCATCGTACAGCCCCGGCGTCGCGTCGGCAAAAAATTTCCGGTGTGTGTGGTCTGTCATGCCGATCCGGGCTTTACCTGGGCCTGTCCGTGTGGATTTGCCCTGTGTACCGCCTGTTTGCAAAAAAATGATGATCTGTGGCAGGGAGGAGGCCGTGCTTGGCGCTGTCCGCAATGCGGCAGGGAACACCTCGGTCCCAACCGCTAGGCGGGAGGAGAACCTGTGGGATCAGACCAACCCGCAGTCTGATCCCACAGGAGACAACTATTTGCCCAGGGAACGCAGGGTGGCCAGTAACGGCTCCCAGGTCGAATTGGGACGGTTCAACCGTTTCTCGATGAAGACGGCACAATAAATCGCCCCCTCCGCCAAACGGCGATCCCCCTGCAGCAGGGCCTCTTTGGCCCGCTCGCCCTGCAGGGCACTCTCATTACCGGCATCTTCCACGTTGCGCCAATGAGAGATGGCCTCCTGACGATTGACGAACCGTTCCGATTGTTGCAGGGCGGCCCCCAGGGAGGGCACCGCCACATTGTTACGACCAAAAAACATCGGCCAACCGCTCTCTGCCCAACGGCGGGAGTCGGTGATGGCTGTTTCCAATTGTTGCACGAACGCAGTTGTATCCATTGGTCACGCTCTCCTGTCAATCCATACCCATGTCGATATAGCCGGTGGGGCAGATTTCGGCACAAATGTGGCAGCCGACACACTTTTCGTAGTGAGTGAACATCACCTCGCCCTCTGGATTACCAGAAAAACGACCGATGGCGTGCTGCGGACAAAAGAGCATGCACTGATTGCACTCAAAGCAAAGGCCACAACTCATGCAACGGCTGGACTCCTGCTTGGCCTGATCGCGGGTCAAGGCAACCAGCACCTCCCGCCACGAACCTTCGACCACCTCTGGATGCTCCACGCGCCGCTTTTGCTGCGGGGTCGGAACAAAATAGTCCGACTTCAGCTTTTCAAAACGGACCACGTCGCGCCGCGAGGGCTTGGGCGGCAACGGAAGACCATTGGCCAGACGATCCATGGCTTCGGCAGCCTTGCGACCATGGCCAATCGCCGTGGTGAGCAGGGTAATCTGCACCGCATCCCCGCCCCCGAAGACATTCTTCATCCCTTCGATTTTCTGGTTGTGGTCCACCTTCAACCATGGACCACCGGCGCTGGCCTGCTCCAATCCGCCCATGTCGGTCGCTTGGCCAATCGAGGCAACCACCATGTCGGTATCAATGACAAACTCGGTACCCGCTTCCGCCTTGAAACGGAAGAAAGGAATGGGATGATCCCAGCCCTCTTCCCCCTTGGCCTTCTTGACCATCTTGACACACTGCAGACCGGTAACCTGATCCCCATTCCGTTGCACGGAAACAGTACCCGCCAGATAGGCCATCTGGGTTCCTTCCGCCACTGCCTCATCATACTCGAAAGCAGAGCATTTCATCTCTTCGCGGGGCACGGCAGAGACCAGAGTGGCTTGCGAGCCCAGCCGCAAGGCCAAACGGGCCACGTCCATGGCAACGTCACCATCACCGATGACCGTCACCTTTTTGCCAATGGGCATCGCTTCGCCCAACTGCTCGAACTGTTTCAAAAAGTCAATGGCATTGGTCACCCCGGCTCCCTGGGCACCAGGAATGGGCAGAGCCCGGCCCTTTTGCGCACCCACAGCCAGAAAAACCGCATCGTACTCGCTGCTCAGTTGTTCGAGGGTAACGTCAACACCGACGCGCACCCCGGCCCGCAGCTCCACGCCCAGATCCATGATCCGTTGGCATTCGGCCTCCAGAACCGCGCGGCTGACCCGGTAACCCATGATGCCGTAGCGCATCATGCCGCCCAATTTGGCTTGGGCTTCATAAATGACCACCTCGTGGCCCCGACGTGCCAAATGATAGGCACAGGAGAGACCACCCGGACCGGCCCCCACCACGGCCATTTTTTTGCCGGTGCGTTGCGTCGGTTTGGGGAAGGCCAACTTTTTCTCGATGGCATACTCCCCGATGGCCTGTTCCACGGCGTTGATGTGGATGGTTTCATCGCGGAATTGGCGATTGCAGGCACCTTGGCAGGGCGCAGGACATACACGTCCCATCACTGCCGGAAACGGGTTGGTCTGGGTCAAACGGCGGAAAGCCGCTTCCCAGGGATCGTTGCCATCTTTCCAGGTGCCCCGAATCAGATTGTGATAGCCCCGAATGTCCTCGCCAGCCGGGCAGGCGTTGGCGCAGGGCGGTACCCGCTCCACATAGGTGGGGCATTTGCCGCTGCGGTCGCCATAGGCGACGATGCGGTCCAGTCCAGATTCGCGCAGCATGGGGTTATAGTCCCACTCCATGGCGGCGCGGTGTATGGGGGTTGCATGTAACATGAGCCTCTCCCCTAGAAGCGGATGTGCGCGGATTTGTTGAGCGATACCCGGGCATGGCGATAGTTGTCGATCATGGCCTTGTCGAAGGCGAGACCGGTCTCCTCAAAGAAACGCCGCCAACCGATGCGGTCGATCCATTCACCAAGACGCTCCCAATCCCGACCACCGGCCTTGTAGGCACCCAGAATCCGTTTCAGAACATCGGTGACCTCAGGCCAACGGGGCGGATTGTTGGGCAGACCGTGCGCAACCAGCTTCATGTTGGCCGGTTTGGTACGGGCGTTGGAGTTTTTGCCACCCACCCAGACAGCCAGCTTGGAGTGTTCTGGATGGTTGATTTCCATGGCCGGGCAGGCACCAAAACAGGCACCGCAATAAATGCACTTCTCTTCAACCACCATCAAAGAGGGCTTGCCGTTGA
>PDZU01000163.1 GCA_002753095.1 Magnetococcales bacterium | reverse complement strand
CTGGATGAGAGTGTGTTGGCGGCCTTTGCCGGGGTGGATGAACAGGCCGATGGCGGGTTGGCCATCATGACCATGCACAAGGCGAAAGGGTTGGAGTTTGATTGGGTGATCCTGCCGGGTTTGCAGCGCACGCCGCGCACGGAAGAGCGCAGTCTGCTCTCCTGGCAACTGTTGCCGGACGGTCTGCTGTTGGGTCCGTTGAAACGGGTGGATCAGGAGGAGGAGGATCCCATTCAGGCGTATATCCGCTTTCTGGAACAGAAAAAGGCCAACCATGAGGCCAAAAGACTGCTCTATGTGGCGGTGACCCGCGCCAAAAAAGCGCTGCATCTGTTGGCCTGCCTGCCGGAGGCGGACAAGCCCCCGCCTGCGCGCTCATTTTTGGCCATGCTCTGGCCGATGCTGGCGCCTGCCGGGCAGGCGGATGGGCAGGCCGAGCGGGGCGATGGGACGGAGACGGTGGTGCTGGGCGCTCCTCGGCGGGTGTTGGCCAGCGACTGGCAGCCGCCGCCGTTGCCGCCACCCGTGCAGGCTGTGACTGCCGTGCGGACCATCGTCGATGAACCGGTTGAATTTGCCTGGGCGGGTGAGGTGGTGCGTTTGGTGGGCATCGTGGTACACCGTTTTTTGCAGTTGATTATCCGCGATGGTCTGCAGCATTGGACGCCAGAGCGTGTCCTGAGCAAAACGGTCTCCTTTCAGGCCCATTTGCAACGCCTGGGGTTGCCGGATGAGCCGATGGAGCGCGCTGTGGCCATGGTGCGCGAGGCGCTGGTCAATACGTTGCGCGACGAGCGGGGGCGCTGGATTCTGGATGATCGACTGCATCAGGAGGCCCACAGTGAATATGCCCTGACGGCGCTTTTGCAGGGACGGTTGCAGCAGGTGGTGCTGGATCGTACCTTTATCGATCGTGCTGGCGTGCGCTGGATCATCGATTTCAAGAGCAGTTGGCACTCTGGCCTGGATCGGGAAGCCTTTTTTGATAACGAGCAGCAGCGCTATCAGGAGCAACTGGCCCGTTATGGGGCGGCCATGCGGGCTTTGTGTGCCAAACCGATTCGTCTGGGGCTCTATTTTCCCTTGCATGGCGGTTGGCGGAGTTGGGACGATCTCTCAACCCCACTTTAATAGCGGTCTCCCTGGGCAATCCATTCCCGAATTTTGTCGTGGAGCAGCACTCTTTGGTTGCGGGTGCGATCCTGGCCGATCCAGGTTAACAACTCCTGGATCAACGTACCCATCCACTCCCCCTGTGGCAGACGGACCAGATCATGAATTTCGCCGCCGGTGATGGCCAGATCTTTGGCGTGTGGGCGCAGTTTGGCCTGTTGCAGATTGCGATAACGGTGCATGGCCCGCTGCAGATGGCGGTCCAACGTTTGCACGGTCTGACTGCGCTGCGGATCCTCTTCGGTGGTTTTTTCTGTCTCTTTGCTGCGGGTTACGTGAACGGCATGGATCAGGCGAAACAGACCGGGAATGGGGACATCCTGACCCATCAAGCGGGTGAGGGTACGATCGGTGGGTACCAGTGGGGTGTCTATGTGATGCAATAGCTGAAAAATATGTTGTTGGCGGCGCTGCGAAAAGCGGAATTTTTTCAAGATTTCCTGAATCCGGCGGGTGGAGAGGCCATGCAGTGTGGAGCGGGTATGTCCTTTTTCCTTGGCGATACAGTTGAGTTCGCCCATGGCGTAGAGCATGGCTGCCCAGCGCAGATCGTGCCAGGGAACGACCTCTTCGCTTTCCGGTTCGGTCAGTTCGCTCATGACATGGATGGCCCGATGGCAGCGGTGGGCGGCCGTCTCCCCGGTATCACAGATCGGGGGGGTGGCCATGTCGGAAAAAATATCCTGTGCCAGGGGTGAATAGAAAAAATGGTGGACAATCTGCTGGCGCCTTTCACCGCTGAAGGGGATGGAAAAAAAGCGATCCAGTTCGGCACGCAGTTTTTTTCTGGGCACCGTTTCCACCGAAAATTCGGCGGCAATTTCCCGTTCTGGTTCATCGCAGTGGCCATCGAGTTGCAACAGGAACCGGAAAAAACGCATGGCCCGCAGCGCATCATCCGTCAAGGATGCCTCTCCGTTGACCAGACGGATGCGTCGTTGCCGCAAGTCCTCCTGACCATTGAACGGGTCGATCAGGGGACCGTTTGGCCAAGCGTAGGCCATGGCGTTGACGGTCAGATCGCGGTGCAACAGATCCTCTTCGATGGTTGCCGCATGGTCTGGGCGGTGACGACAGGTGGCAACTTCGATGTGCGACAAGGGCATTGTGGCGCAAACAATTTCATCCGGGTCACAGGTTGTCTCTTGTTCGTTGCCTTTTTTCAGGGGCAAAATCAGACTGCTCAGACCGGCGGTCCAGACTTTGTGCTGTTTGGTGTTCAGGGTCAAAAAGGAGCCGCCCCCTTCGCGCAGCAGATCGAAACACTCTGGCAGTGGGCGTTGCACCAATAAATTGAGTTCGTGGGAGAGAGGTTGATGATTCAGCATATTGCGCACTGTGCCGCCGACCAGATAGATGGGGCCGATCAGCGCATTGAGTTTGTGCAGCAGGGCCTGGATAGAAGGGGCAAACAGTTCATGGAAGTTGCTGGTCATTCGACCTCTCCAGCCCGCTCGTTCATGGTGATCACCATGGGGTGTCGGGTCAATCAAGTGGAAACGGAACGGTTGTCGCAAACGGGGGCACGTTTCGGTTTCTATCCGGTGGCGGACAATCTTCCCCCTGACCTCATCATTATTAACACGTGTTCGGTGACTTCGGAAAGTGATCGTCAAGCGCGGCAATGGATTCGCCGCATGGCGCGCGAGCATCCGCAGGCCGGCTTGGTGGTGACGGGCTGTTATGCCCAGGCCCAGGCGGCAGAACTGGCGGCGATGGCCGGGGTGGTGTTGGTGTTGGGCAACGCGGAGAAAGAGCAGTTATGGCAGCGTTTGACCGCCACCCAGTCGCTGCCTGACGATGCCGCATCTGTTGCCCTGGTGGACCATTTTTCCGAGCGCAGCCGGGCTTTTTTGCAGGTGCAGGATGGTTGTGATCGTCGTTGTACCTTTTGCACCATTCCGGCCTTGCGCGGGGCGAGTCGTTCTTTCAGCCCGGACTATGTCCTGGCCCAGGCCGAGCGGTATCGGCAGAACGGTTACCGGGAGATTGTGTTGACCGGGATCAATCTGGGCACCTACGGACGGGATCTCCCCGCTGGTCTGACCTTGGGGCAACTGGTGAGCCGTCTGTTGCAGGCGCGTGGTGCGAGCCGGTTGCGCCTCTCCTCGATAGATCCGCTTGATCTGGATGAGAGTGTGTTGGCGGCCTTTGCCGAGGGGGGGGCTGGTTTGTGCAGCTATTTGCACCTGTCGCTGCAGTCTGGGGATGACCGTACCTTGAAACGGATGGGGCGGGGGTATGATCGGGCCTGGGTGATGGATCGGGTGGCCCGTTTGCGGGCGATTGTGCCGGATCTGGTTTTGGGAGCCGATGTGATCGCCGGTTTTCCCACCGAGAGTGTGGCGGCGCATCAGCAGACGTTGGCGTTGCTGGAAGAGCTTGATGTCACTTTTTTGCATGTGTTTCGCTATTCGGACCGTCCCGGCACCCCGGCCTCGGCGATTCCGGGCCGTTTTCGGGTGCCGGAACGGGAGATCAAACGGCGTGCCGAACAGTTGCGCCACTGGGCGGCAGAGCGCCTGCTGCGCACGGCCAGCACACGAATCGGTCGCCGCGAGGAGGTGCTGGTGGAGAGTTGCCGCGACGGTCTGGCCCGTGGCAAAAGTGCAGGCTTTTTGCCGGTGCGCTTTCCCCTGGCGGGGGAAGAGGGGCTGGGGCAGCTTTTTGCGGTGCAGATTGAGGGGGTTGATGGGGAA
>PDZU01000162.1 GCA_002753095.1 Magnetococcales bacterium | reverse complement strand
GGTAAACTGAAAGCGGGCCGGCACAAAACGCCCCCCCTTGACCTCACCAATGGCAATCGGGCGCCGACTGGAACCGTTGCTGTCAAAATAGAGCGGTCCACCAATACTGTCGATGGCATCCTCTTCACGCAAAATTTTGCTCAACCACTGCCGCACCGAAGCCCGCACCGGTCCCACCTGCTGGATGGCGCTGGCCAACAGTCGCACCGCCTCATAAGAGTGCGTCGCCACCCAATCCGGGTTGGTCTGATAGGTCTGCACAAAATTGGCCTCGTAACGGCGCGCACTCTCCCCCAACAAATTGGGCAAGTACGGCGTCACCGCATAGACATTTTCCGCATAAATCCCGGCACTGCGAATAAAATGGGGACCGCCCAAACTTTCTCCACCGATAAAATCCGCAGCAATCCCCTTATCCTTCAACCATTTGATCACCGTCGCCGCCCCGGTATAGTTCATGGCCAGCAGAATAATCTCCGCCTCGGACAACGCCTTCAAATGGGGTAGCAACTCCTCGGCCCGAAAGTTGACGCCGTCCACCTCCACCACCTGCAACGCCTTGCCGCCCTGAACCTCCAACTCACGGTTGAAATAGGTGTTCAGTGAGCGCCCATAGGCCGTGTTGCTGTGTACCACAGCAATTTTCTGCCGCATCAGGCCATACAGCACATAATTGGCCAAGAATACCGATTGATAATAATCGTCGGGAATGATACTGAAATTGCCAGGGAATTGACCGGTCACTGCCGGATTGGTCGCCGTTGGGGCAATCAAGGGAATGCGATTTTCCTGATAGACAGGCGCTGCCGCCAACGTGGAAGCGCTGAAATAGTGGCCAATCACCGCCAACAGCTTGTTGTTGCTCACCAACTCCCGCGCCGCCTCCTCTGCCCGGTTGTTGACCTCCAAGCCGCTGCGATCGTCTGCCACCGCCAAACGCAGTTGTATACTGCCAAGTTCGTTGCTTTTATTGATTTCGCTAATGGCCAACTCCGCGCCCCGCCGCATGGACAAACCCACCTCGGCGAAGGGGCCCGTCAGGGGTGCCGCCAAACCAATATAAACAACCTCCTTTTTGCCCCCCTGCCACGGCTGATACCAGGCGATCCAGGCAATCAAGCCGCACAGGATCGACAACCCGATCATCAACAGCCAGCGCCGCTTGTGTTCCGTTTCACGCACCACCCCCACTCCTCACCTACGGCAAATCCCCCTGTGATCGCCGCTCCTGGATGGCATTCTGTGGCCGTCCACTGCCACGACTGCCCTGCAAACCTGGCGCTACAGCGCCGCGCACCGTTCCCTCTTCGTGCGCTTCCCGATTCCCCCCTCCGCCCAACACAAAATCCCCTGGTGCGGATCCATCCCCTGGCTGCCACTCCTTGCGCGCCTGCCCCTCGCGCTGCCCCAAGGTAGTGCGATAGCGATCACCATCCTCTGGGCGCCGTTCAAAGCGCTCTGCTGCCCACGACTCTCCCACCCCGTACAGAATACTCCACAGCAGCAGAAGATGCCACAACGACCTGTCACCCACCATCACTCCCCCCCCTTTTTTGGGCAGCAACCATTGACAGAGCTTGCGGCTGCATGTCTAATTCTTGCCAACCGTGTCATGGCTTTTTTCCTGCCGCTCCCTGTCTCGTGATGACCGTTACCGTCATGCCCCACACCCCCCCGTTGCCGCCTCTGCGCGACGAACTGCAACTGCACCCCGGCCCCCCGGCCCAAAATGGCGCCCCCACCTGGACCATCCACGATCCGGGTAACAACCGCTACTATCGCATCGGCTGGCTCTCCTTTGAGTTGCTCAGCCGTTGGCACCTGCAACAGCCACAGGCCATTTTGCAGGCTACCCAACACGAGACCACGCTGCAACCCAGCCAACACGACCTGGAACAACTGCTGCACCTGTTGCAACGCCATGCCCTGTTGCAACCCCAAAACGATGCCGATCATCAACGTCTGCGCCGCCAACATGCACTCGGTCAACAATCCTGGAGCCAGTGGCTTTTACACCATTATCTTTTCCTGCGCATCCCCCTCTTGCACCCGGACCACATACTGCAAAAAATGGTCCGGCATACCGCCTGGTTGTGCAGTCGGCAATGGCTCTGGTTGATGCTCCTGACCGCACTTGTCGGCCTTCTTCTGATTGTGCGGCAATGGGAGGGTTTTGTCACCACTTTGTTGCGCTCCTGGCACAGTGCCGATCCACTTCCTTACGGCCTGGCCCTGTTGCTGGGTAAATCCCTCCACGAATTGGGCCACGCCCTGCTCGCCAAACGCTACGGCTGCCGGGTACCGGTCATGGGTATCGCCCTGATTGTCCTCTGGCCGGTGCTCTATACCGAAACCAGCGACCTCTGGAAACTGCCCGACAAGCGGCAACGCCTGATCGTCGCCGCTGCCGGCATGTTGGCCGAACTCTCTCTGGCGGCCATCGCCACCCTGGCCTGGACGCTTCTCGACGATGGCCCGCTGCGGCAGGCTGCTTTCATTCTGGCCACCACCACGTGGATACTGACCTTAACCGTCAACCTCAACCCGCTTATGCGTTTTGACGGTTATTTTCTGCTCTCGGACTGGCTTGATTGGATCAACCTGCAGGAGCGCGCCTTTGCCATGGGGCGCTGGTTTGTGCGGCAACAGCTCTTCGGTTTTGTCCATCCACCCCCGGAGCCCCTGCCCGCGCCACGGCGGCGTTTTTTGATTCTCTTTGCCTTGGCGGTCTGGATCTACCGCCTTTTTTTGTTCACCGGTATTGCCATACTGGTCTATCACTATTTTTTCAAGCTGTTGGGAATTTTTCTCTTTGCGGTGGAGATGGGTTATTTTGTCCTGCGCCCGATTGGTCGCGAGATGGTGCACTGGTGGCAACTGCGCGCCCAACTGCGGGTCAACGGTCACACCCTGTTTAGCAGCCTGCTGCTTTTGACGGCCATCACCGCCCTGTTTCTGCCCTGGTTGCAGAGTATCGAAGCCCCGGCCACGCTGCGCGTGGCCCAGCACAGCCGACTGTTTGCACCGCAAGCGGCCTTGTTGCAACAATCCCTGCCGGAGATCGGCAGCCACATCGAAGCCGGAGAGGTGCTGGCCCGCCTGGAGGATCCAGAACTGCGCGCGCGCGCCGACCGTCTGCAGCGGGAGATTGAACGCATCTCCTGGCAACTGGCGGCGATCACCCAGGACAGGGAGCTGCTGGAACAGCGGCAAAGTCTGCAGGAGTTGCTGACCACCCGACAGACCGAGTGGGCAGCCACCCACAAAGAGCAGGAGCGACTGCTGTTGCGCGCCCCTTTTGCGGGCAGGATCAGCGACCGGCAAAGTGCCCTGCGGGCCGATGAGTGGGTTGCTGAAGGGGAGTTTTTGCTGCAACTGATCGATCCGTCCGACTGGATCGTCGAGGGGTATATTGCCGGCAATCCACCGGGAATCATCCCCCAATCGGAGGCGTTGTTTTATCCAGAAAACAGCGACTTGCCGGTATTGCGCTGTCGCTTGCAGAGTATGGATGCGGTCAACACCCCGCGCCTGTCGGAGCCGGAGTTGGCCTCCCGTTATGGTGGCCCCATTGCGGTGCGTGATGAAAAAAGCGAGGAGTTGCTACCCCGCGAAGCGCAATTTCGCCTGCGGCTGACCCTGTTGGATCCGCCTCCGCCCCAACAACAACTGCAACGGGGCAGCCTGCGCATTGCCATGCAGCCACAGAGCCCCGCCCTGCGCCTTTGGCAAAATCTTGCCAGCCTGCTCCTGCGCGAAAGCGGCTGGTAGGTCAGGCAGGATGTTATGGGGGACTAAATCGAACATGGGGTCAAGGGGAGATTATCTCCCCTTGCGGGTTGCAAGGGTGGAACCCTTGCTTGTATGGCGCGCTTTTACATAA
>PDZU01000064.1 GCA_002753095.1 Magnetococcales bacterium | reverse complement strand
GACAGCAATCCGGAACCGCCCCCCCCCCCGCCGTGGACGAAAGCGATCAAATCCCCGCGCGGTGACCAGGAAGGAGCGGCATTATATTTGCCTTCGAAGGTGATGCGGCGGGCTTCGCCCCCTCTGGAGTCCATCACATAGAGCTGCGGCGTGCCGGCCCGGTCGGAGTTGAAGACAATTTTTTGTCCATCCGGTGACCAGGAAGGCGAGGTATCAATGGCCTGATTGTCGGTCAGGCGGCTTGGCTGGGAACCCATTAAATCCCGCACATAGATCTCCGGGTTGCCATCCATGCTCAGGGTAAAGGCCATGCGCCGCCCATCCGGTGACCAGGAAGGCGCACTGTTCAGGCCAGGGTAATCGGTCAATACAGTGGATCCGCCACCCAACAGACTGAGTCGGGAGATGCGGGGTGCACCGCTTTCATAACTGATGTAGAAGAGGCTGTCCCCATCTGGCGAAAAACGTGGGGTCAGCACCAGCTCTTTGCCCTGGGTCAGATCGACCCGGTTGGCCCCGTCCTGATCCATGATGCTGATCTGTTTCAGGTTACCCTTCTGCGACACAAAGGAGATACGGGAGGTAAAATAGCCGGTTTCCCCGGTCAGACGGGTATAGATCTCATCGGCCACGCGGTGCGCCACATGGCGCCAGTTGCGGGAGACGGCAGAAAATCGCTTCCCCTTGCCGATCAGATTGCCCTGGTAGACATCATAGAGGAAGAAGTCTACCACCACCTGATCCCCCTCCTGCCGGGCAGCGCCGGAGACCAGTGCCTCGGCACCAATCACGCGCCACTCCTTGAATTGTGGACCATTTTTCCACAAATGGTCTGGCATCTGCAGAAAGGCGCTTTTGCTGATGGGACGAAACAGGCCGGACCGCTCCAGGTCGGCAGTCACCACTTCCGCCACCTGACTGCCCATGGTACCACCACCACTCATTTGACCGTCACCGGAGAGATTGATGAATGATGGAATGGCGATGGGCAGTGGCGTCAACCCCCCTTTGGTGATGTCGATGCGGATACCCCCTGCCTGAGCGGGCGCGCTGCCGCACAGCAGAGCCAGCAGCAACACGGCGCGCCAGTGACTGGCAAAACGGTGCAGGATCTGTAGGCAACGTGTGAAAAACATGTTTATTTTCCTCACAGAAGCTTGTCAGCGACGTGCTGGGTCAACCGGCCCAGCATATTGGTATAACTGCCCAACTCGTTGTCATACCAGCCATAGGTGACCGCCTGGGTGACCGGCACCTCCAGGGTATGCGACGGGATCATATCGCGCATCTCCGGGGTCAGGTTGGGCACCCGATCCAGGTTGACACGGGCATAGGCGGTACGGGTATGGGTCTCTGCCCCTTCGATGATGGCGGCTGCCATGGGAAAACCGATCATGTCAGCGGAAACATTCTGGGAGGCCGTATAGACCAAATTGCCCTGGTAAGCCCCCTCGGCGGCCTCCTGGTAGACCCGGTTGATGTCGTTGCGATTGATCGGGTTATCGCGACTCTCCGATTGCAGATTCAGGGTCAGGATGATCAATGAACCGGTGGCGGTGGGCACCCGTACCGATTCGGCCATCATGCCGATCTCGGCCATCTCTGGCAGCACCAGACGCAACGCTTTGGCGGCACCGGTGGTGGTCAGGATCAGGTTGTTGAGCACACTGCGATTTTTACGCAGATCCGAGGCATTGGCACTGGGCAGAGCATCCAATACCACCTGACTGCTGGTAGAGGCATGCACCGTCACCATGGATGCCGACAGAATACGATCCGCACCAAAATGGTCCAGGATCGGTTTCATCATGTAGGCCAAGCAGGTCGTGGTGCAAGAGGCTGCCGAAATCAGGGTGTGTTGCCCGGGAATGTACATTTCATCGTTGATACCCATGACCACCGTCGTGGCGTCATCAGGCATAGCGATGCCGCTGTTTTTAATCTTGAAGGGGGCTGACAGCAAAACCTTTTCGGCACCGGCATCCAGATGGCCGCGCATGGCACCACTGCCCGCGTCGGCGGAAGCCGTCGGATCGACGAACACGCCGGTACAATCCACCACCAGGCGCACCCCATGCTGACGCCAGCCAATGTCGCGGGGATTGCGCTGGGTCCGCAAAAAATGGACCGGTATGCCATTGATCACCATGCGACCCGTGGCCTCATCCAACGCCTCGATCACGCTCTGGCCATGATAACCATGCAGAAAATGAGACAAACGACCATAGGTGCTGTCATGTTCGACAGCGTGCGCCAGATCGGCCAGACTTTTGCCAACCGGACGACCCACATTGATGACAATTTCATCGAATGTTTTGTTGGCCAGGTGGTGCCACAGAGAGAGCTTACCGATCCGGCCCATGCCATTGATGCCAAGTTTCATGAACGCCTCATTGTGTTGACGATGGAACGCTCGCAACCCATACGCCATGAGTTACGTGAAATTATTTATTGTATGTCAGAAATCCCCTGGCACGCAACCCACGCAGATAAAAAATCCACACGATGCCTCAACACCTCCCTGGCAAAGGAGTGCTGGGTTTCGCTTGCATTTTTTACCTTGCCGGGCTAGAGTTGGCTGCAGATTGGCTGTGCGGCACGTTTCTGCCGGGGCTTTTACGCGTGAGGATGCTTCTATGCTATTTCTGAAACTGATTGAAAGAATCCCGTTTTTTGCCAACTTTACCGTCGAACATAAACGTATGTTGGCGGAATCGGCCTCTTTTTTTGTACCGTTCAAAAAAGGGGATGTTTTGATTCAAGAAGGTAGCGTTGACAACACTTTGTTTATTGTGGTCAAAGGATCTGTTACCGTGAGCAAGGCGGGCATTCCCGGCAAGGTGCTGGCCGCCTTGCCTGCCGGTTCGGTGATCGGCGAAGTGGCCTTTTTGACCAACCGGGTGCGCACCACGACGGTGACTGCTTCGGAAGACAGCATCTGTTTTGCCATCGATCGGCGCGCCATGGAAGAATTGGAATTTTCCATTCAACTGCAATTCAAGGATGAACTGATCAATATTCTGATTGGCCATCTGGACCGTATCAATGTCACCGTCGCCGATGATAAATGCAAATGATGGCAGGGGTTTGTGAACAGAAATGAGTGATTTTTTTGCCAAAGGCACCGGCTTTTTTTTGAAACTTCTGGCCCCCTTCGAAGCCATTGCCGTCGAAGAGCCACCCTTGGTCTCAGCCTGCAGTGAGGCGTTGTGTGATCCCAGGTTGCGAACCGGCACGCCTGATCACTATGACTACGTCATTGTCGCCAACCGGGGCATCATTGCCTCCATGGTGATCCAGGAGGCCCACAAAGCGGGCAAGCGGGTATTTGTCTTGTGGGAACAGGAAGATTTGCCCTATTTTGACCATCTGTTGGACAATGACGGTGACATTGTTCTGCCGGTCTTGACCTACAAAGACATACGCAACAAAGGCCCAGGGCGGGAAGATATTCAGGTGATTCGTCGTCTGCGTGAGATGATCGAGTCCATGAATATCCCCCCAGAAAGAGTCGCCATCCATCCTGGGTATGGTTTCAATTCGGAAGATCCAGAGTGGAATGCTGCTGCCGGGCAGTATTTCAAGATTCTTGCTCCTTCGGCTGCCTGGATTGAACTGCTGGGCAATAAAATGGAGGCCAATCGTTTTTGTCAGGAGACGGCCATTCCCTTACCCATCAGCTCTGGTGATCTGAAGACCAGGGAGGATGCACGGGCATTTTTTCGCCGTTATCAGACCACGGTGCAGCGCTTTTTGTTCAAGGACTGTTTCGGTGGTGGCGGTAAGGGTCAACTGGAGGTGGATGCCGGCGTCTCCGAAGAGGAGTTTTTGACTCTTTTCGAGCAGTTTGCTGCCCGTCATCCTGCATTTATCGTCAATGAGTTTGTGGTTTCCAACCGCCACATTGAGATGCAGGTGATGATCGACAAAGAGGGCAGTATCCGATTTGGTCCCATGCGGGATTGTACTTTGCAGCGCGGCAAGCAGAAGATCATCGAAGAGGTGGCTATTGGCATTACAGCGCAGCAGGTACAGTTTTTGCGCGACAATATTACTGCCTTTTTTCAAAAGGGGGCGGAAAAATTGGGACATCCCTACGAGGGGCTGGCCACCTTCGAAATGATGTATCTGCCTCTGGAAAAGCGGTTTTATTTTCTGGAGGTCAACACCCGTATTCAGGTGGAACATCCGGTCTCCGGCCATCAGGGGGGGATTCAGTTCATTCAGACCCAGTTTGATCTTGCCGAGGGCAAGCGTCTCAAATCCCAGGCGGAACTGGATGCCCAGGCCCAGGCGCGGGGTGGACATACCATGGAGGCGCGCATCTGTTTTGAGCGTTTTTTATCGGCCTCGGAGCGGGAAGCTTTCAAAAAGACCATGGGGGTGGATATTGTCACCGTGCCTGAGTCCGGCCAACCCATCCATGTGTTGGAGTTGCCAGCGGGTCGGGATGTCACCGTTTATATGGATCACCGTCTGGATGGTGGTGACGATCACCAGACTGGGCGCATGCCCAATAAACAGTATGATTCCATGGTGATCCAGATTGTGGCCCGTGGCGTGGACCGCGACGGGGCACGGCGTCGTTTGATCTCTGCAGTGGAAACGCTGCAGGTGCGTGGTTTGCAGACCAATCAGGCATTTGTTTTGGCCCTGCTGCGTCATCCGCTCTTTGTGCGCGGTGAGAGCACCTCCGATCAACCGTTGGTGCAAGAGGCCATGGCCCAAACCGTGCAATTTTCCGAACGGGCTTTCCAACGCCGTGAGCAGATGGCACGGCGCAATAAACAGGAACAACAGACCCGCCAACTATTGCAGGCCATTGCCAACCGTGAACTGGCTCTGCCGGAGGGGTTGACCCAATTGGATCTGCCCTATCTTTTTGCCACCCGTTTGGGCCATCTCAAACCGACCACCGGTTGCATCCGCCAATTGCTGACCGCCATGGCTCTCTCGGCAGAGGAGTTGCGCGCCTCGGAAGAGCGGGTGGTGATCCACTGGCCTTTGGGTCTGTTGGTCCATGATCTGCTGGATACTTTTGGTGCATTTGGCGTGCATCTGGAGACCCACCATTCCAGCCGTCCCCAGGCACGTTTTTCTGTGCCTTGTCGGATTCAACCGCTCTTTTTAGGTTTCTTGCAGCAGTATGCCGATGATCGTGCGGCATAAGTGAATCCGGCAGGAATGCATTCTGCTTTGAGACAGTATTGACGTCTGGTGTTGGGGAGGAGGTGGAAAGTTGCTCCACTTGAAACGTTTTTTGCCGGCTGCATTTTTTGGCTTGGTGAGCATGGTCTCCCTGCTCAGCATGATGTTGCAGTACCACTCCTCCACCCGTTCTGCCGAGGAGGCGGCCCACGCCACGCTGACCCATATTGGTCGGCGCACGGTCGAGAAAATCGTTGGTTTTTTATATCCTGCCGCTGCCATTGTGCAGTTGAATGCCCATTTTCTGGCCCAGGAGAGTGACAACCAGTTTTTAGAACGGTTCAATCATCTGACTTGGCGCCAATTGGCGCTCTATCCGCAGTTCAGTTTGGTCTATTTTGGTGACCGGCAAGGCAACCACTGGTTGAACAAACGGGAACGGGATGGCACCATTCGCACCCGCATGGTGCAACGTTTGGACGATTCCGCCGCCAGTCGGGCTGCACTGCGCGAAGCAGCCCGCAGCACAGGATCCGAGCAGGTTGCTGCCCTATTGAAACCCTATCTGGAAACCCGTTGGTATGGACACCGGGATAACGGAACCTTGGTCAAGCAAGAGACGGTGCATGATTTCAACTATGATCCCCGTCTGCGCCCCTGGTACACCGGTGCCATGGAGGTTAACAATCTCTATTGGACCAATGTATATACCTGGTTGGATGTCTTCAAAGGACAACATTTGACCCAGGTCGGCATTACGGTCTCCATGCCGGTCCAGCAAGCGGATACACTGCTGGGTGTGGCGGGCATCGATATTGTTTTGAAAGATATTTCAGATTTTTTGACCCATTTGGAGATCACGCCGCATGGTCGGGTCTTCATCTTCAACGGTCAGGGCGAGACGGTTGCCTTGAGTGATTTTGCGGCGGTGGTACGCAAGGGCGGAGATGGAACGCTGCAACTCAATCGCATGACCCAGGTGGCTGATCCGGTGATTGTCGCCTCCTACCGGCAGGCGTTGGGTGAAAACGCGGGCGACAAACCCTATAGCGGTGGAGAGCGTTATTTCACCTTTCGGGAGAGTGGCGCGCACTATTTTGCCTATTATGCACCGATGTCTCTGGAACCGGCCTTGAACTGGACCATCGGGGTAGTGGTTCCCGAAGAGGATTTTTTGGCGGAGGCCAACCGCACGCTGTGGCGCACTTTGTTGATCTCCGTGGGCTGTCTGTTGTTGATCTTTTTGATTGGCATGCGTATCGGGCGTAGCATCATGCATTCGTTCTCGTTTTTGGTCGAGGAGTTGCGTCGTATCAGTGAACTGGATCTGCGCCATACCGCCCCGGCCAAGACGTTGTTTGTGGAGTTTCAGGAGTTGACGGACCGTTTCAATCGCATGAAGAGCGAGCTGCGTGACATGGTAGAGGTACTCTCTGGCCAAACGACCCAGCTCAATCAATCGGCCAGGGAGCTGACCGGAGCGGCCAACAACATGTCTGGCGAGGCCGACAAAATGCGCAGTGGAGCCAATCACATTGCCTCCACCACCACGCAAATGAGCGGCAACATGGATGCCATCTCTTCGGAGATGCAGGAGATGAATCAGGCGATCCGGGGTGTGTTCAATTCGGTTGATCTGATGAATCAGAACATGAACACCATTGCCAGCACAGCGGAAGAGAGTAGCGACCGTCTACGCCGTCTGGTGTTGGTTGGTTCGGACGCCAACCAGAATATGGCCCATGTGCGCGAAGCCGCGCAACGGACCAGCAGCAATGTCACCAGCATGGCCCAGGCCATCGAACAGATGAACAATGCCCTGCACGCGGTGCGGGCGCGCTGTGAGTCGGCCAGTCAGGAGTCAAAAAAGGTCAGTGCCCAGGCCAGCGGCAATTCGGTGGCCATGGAAAAGTTGGACAGTGCCGCCAAGGAGATTGGCAATGTGGTGCATATGATCAATCGTATTGCCGGGCAGACCAGTATGCTGGCCTTGAATGCGGCCATCGAGGCCGCGCGCGCGGGGGAGATGGGCAAAGGGTTTGCCGTGGTCTCCAACGAAGTCAAAGCATTGGCACAACAGACCGCCAATGCCACGCAGATGATTGCCCAATGGGTTGAGCAGATTCGCTTGAAGACCGATGACGTGGTGGCTGCTTTCCGCAGCATGATGAGTGGCCTGGAGCACATCAATCAATCCAACGATGGTATTCTGGGTTCAGTCGACGAACAGAGCAGCACCATTGATGAGATCACCCTGGTGATGCGTGAGGCTTCCCAGGAGACCGATGCGGTGACCCATCGGGTGGGAGAATCGGCGCAGAACATCGAGCAGGTTTCGCAGACCATGATGCATATTTCGCAAGGAATTACGGAAGTTGCCCGTCATGTGGCAGAAGCTTCCAACGAGGTGTCCGGGATGGCCATCAGCATGGCTGAGGTTTCGGAGGGTTCGGTCACCATCAGCAACAATGTCAGCGATGCCAGCCGTTCTGCACAGGAGATTGCCCGTGCCATGGAAGGGATGCACATTTCGATCATTGATGTACAGGGTGTCAGCGACCGGGTACGGCAAAGGGCCGAACAGGTTTCGCACAGTGGGGCTGAAATGCAGCGTTTGCTGGATAAGTTTCATCTTTAGCACAAGGATCTCTTTTATTGGTGTGACAATTGCATAATTTTATTCCGTCTGCCGCAGAGAGGGTTCTTTTTTGCTGCCAAAGCGCAAAAAAGCAATCAAAACAATTCTTCTGCACCATTCGTCGCATTGACACCCATGACGGAATCGGCTATCTAAACAAATCAGGCAGTTTATTCATTTTGGGGACTTTCACATTCCGGTCAATAGGGGAGGCTCACCGATACCAAAAAGGTGAGGGTAAATGGTATGGAGCAATCAATGACTAAAGCAGACATCGTCGAAGCCGTATATCGGGAGATCGGCGTTGCCAAGAAGGAGGCTGCCAGCATCGTGGACACGGTGTTTGAGGCCATCCGTACCAAGTTGGAAAACGGAGAGTCCGTGAAAATTTCCCGCTTCGGCAACTTCAACATTCGCAACAAAGTGCCGCGCCGTGGCCGCAATCCCAAAACCGGTGAAGAGATTGAAATCACTGCACGCAAGGTATTGACCTTCAAGCCCAGCCAGATCCTGCGTGAGCGGGTGCGGGATGGCAAACCGATCGGCTCTGTCTGATCGTTGTTGCCTGCTGCGGGTTACCGGTCTGTCCTGACAAGCGCTCCCTGAGCAGGGATCGTC
Organism: Magnetococcales bacterium; assembly: GCA_002753095.1. Lineage (GTDB taxonomy): Bacteria > Pseudomonadota > Magnetococcia > Magnetococcales > Magnetaquicoccaceae > Magnetaquicoccus. The sequence goes on along the minus strand of PDZU01000064.1, from coordinate 9,775 downwards.
GTGTTACATTCCGTCAGTTGAAATGGATGGGGGCTCATGGCTGTCAAACCGGGGTTGGACTACCAACGCGCCAGAAAGAATATGGTACAGGAGCAGTTGCTGCAGCGACAGATCCATGATCCGCGTGTGGTGCGGGTGATGGGTCTGTTGCCGCGCCATTTGTTTGTCGATGAGGCGTTGGCTGGTTTGGCGTACACGCAAGCGACGTTGCCGATTGGCAACGGCCAAACCTTGTCGCAGCCTTACACGGTTGCCCGCATGACCGAAGCGTTGGCAATGAGTGGCACCGAAGAGGTTTTGGAAATTGGCACGGGTTCGGGCTATCAGACGGCTGTTTTGGCGGCGTTGAGTCAGCGTGTTTTCACCATTGAGCGGATCCCTGCGTTGGCAGAGTTGGCGCGGCAGCGGTTGCGCCGTCTGGGATTTCACAATGTCATTTACCGGATGGGAGATGGCACTCTGGGGTGGCCGGAGGTGCGTCAATTTGATCGCATTCTGGTCGCTGCCGGGACGCCTGTGGTGCCGGAAAATTTGACCAATCAGTTGACGATTGGCGGTTCGCTGTTGATCCCTGAGGGGGATGAGCACAAGCAGCAACTGTTGCGTATTGTACGGACCAGCGCGGAAAATTTGCAGCGGGAAGTTTTGGAAAACTGTCGTTTTGTGCCATTGGTTGGGGCACAGGGTTGGCGTGAAGCAGGCAGGCCACCCAGCCCGGGTGTTGGTGGCAAGGAGGGAGGACAGTCCTGGTGGAGACCGGAAAGAGGGGGAGAGAAACCGTTTGAGCAGAGGAATCGGCACGAACGGGTTGGTACTTGATCTTTGGATGAAGACAGGTCAGTCCTGGATTCCCACCCTTTTTTCGTAAATCGTCAGGGAGGTAGAGCATGGTCGAGACGGCATTGCGGGAGCAACGTTCGGAAACCATTCGGCAGGCGTTGGCAGAACAAGGATTGGTCAATGTAGGGAACATTCACCTGGACTATTCGACGCCGGAGTTGCTTGAGCAGGTCATTCACCGCAGGGAGGGGCGACTGGCGGTTGGTGGAGCGTTGGTGGTAGCGACCGGTTTATACACGGGTCGCTCTGCCAATGACAAGTATATTGTCGAGGAGCCTTCCAGTCGGGAGCAGGTGGCTTGGGGCAAGGGTAACCGTCCTTTCAGCCCGGAGCAGTATGAGCGGTTACGCCGCCGGGTGATGGCCTTTTTTCAGGAACGCGATCTGTTTATTCAAGAGTGCCGTGTTGGGGCCGATCCGCGTTACCAGCAGCGTATTCGGGTGATCACCCAATGGGCTTGGCAGTCCATGTTTGCCCGCAGTCTATTCATTCATCCGCGCACCTTCAACGATACGATTCAGATCCCGGATTATACACTCATTGTAGCCCCAGGCTTCAAGGCGCTGCCGGAGGAGGACGGCACCCGTTCGGAGGTGTTCATTGTTCTGCATCCGGGACGGCGCGAGATCATGATTGCCGGAACGGGGTATGCCGGTGAGATCAAAAAATCGATTTTTACCGTGATGAACTATTTGATGCCACAGCAGGGGGTGTTGCCGATGCACTGCAGCGCCAACATTGGGGTGGATAATGATTGTGCCATCTTTTTTGGTTTGTCCGGGACGGGCAAGACCACGTTATCGACCGATCCGCAGCGGCGCATGATTGGTGATGATGAGCATGGTTGGTCGGATACGGGGGTCTTCAATTTTGAGGGCGGTTGTTATGCCAAGGTGATCAATCTTTCTGCGCACGCCGAGCCAGAAATTTGGGGTTGCACGCGTCGTTTTGGTACGGTTTTAGAGAATGTGGTGATGGATCCGGTCAGCCGTCGGGTTGATCTGTATGACAGTCAGTTTACCGAAAACACCCGTGCAGCCTATCCCTTGAGTTCATTGACCAACATTCAGGCTGACAGCATGGGGGGGCATCCCAAACATGTGATCTTTTTAGCGGCGGATGCTTTTGGCATTTTGCCGCCGGTGGCGCAGTTGAGCAATGCGCAGGCGATGTATCATTTTCTATCGGGTTATACGGCCAAGTTGGCGGGCACGGAGGTGGGTTTGACCACACCACAGGCCACTTTTTCGGCCTGTTTTGGGGCACCGTTCATGGTATTGGATCCGGTGCATTATGCCAACATGTTGGGGCAACGTCTGGAGGAGACGCAGGCTAGGTGTTGGCTGGTCAACACAGGCTGGAGTGGTGGTCCGTATGGGGAGGGGGAGCGGATGCCCATCAGTGAAACGCGGGCCATTATTAACCGTATTTTAGCCAATGATTTGGATAGCTGCCCTGCTCAGGTTGATCCGGTGTTTGGTTTGCGGGTACCCGTCACGGTTCCTGGTGTGGATCGAAGTCGCCTCAATCCTCGAAATACTTGGCAAGATCCCCAAGCATACGATGAAAAAGCGCGTTTACTGGCCGGTCAATTCAAAGAGAATTTTCGGCAATTCAGTGATCGGGTACCGGAAACGGTGCGGGCCTGTGGGCCGGCGTGATTGGTGGTGCACACCATTCTAAATTTTTAGAAATAATTAGCTCGGATAATTTAGAGTGGTGTGTATTCTTCATGCTAATATTTTTAGTGGAAAAATTGTACCGATCTGCCAGGGTCTTTGTGTCAAAATTATCATCATAGGTCATAAGTACTTGGCCGGTACATTGATGGGCGATTTTAAACAATTGATCATGATCAACTTCATTGTGGGCATAAAGCCTCTTGCCTGCACGTTTGTTGTTTCCTCCCCCGATGGTATAAGGTGGATCGATAAAAAAGACGATATTTTTTTCATTGGCATAATTTTTTAATATTTCTACTCCATCGCCGCAAATAAATTCAAACCTGTCTTTGATTTTGTCAATGGCCATGATTCTTCTTGCCAGAGTGTCTGGATACCAACGAGAAGCGATACCTTTACCATTTTCACCATTTTTGATCAAACTTGCCCCTGGCGCCAAAATACCACCATGATACGTTCTATTCTTCAGCAAGGTACAAAACGCCCTTTCTCGCAAATCGGCATGGTCAACCCTAGAGAGTGATAAGATGACATTTTCTATGGTGAGATGAAAATTTAGAATACGCTCAACCAACCACTCCGCTTCACCACCCAAGATCGTTTGCCAGACAGCGGCAACTTGCTGATCCAACTCCACAAGGATTACCCGCTCAGCCAACCCTTCGAAACCTGCCGTCAAACCCACCGTTGCACCTCCTGCGAAGGGTTCTATCAGGCAAGACGGCCTCTTTTTAAAATGTGTAAGCCACTGTCGAATATATGGTATTAGCCATGTTTTTCCCCCTGGATAACGAAAGGGACTGCGTTGCGGCACTGAAGAGACATTGACTATGCGGTCTGATTGGAGAAACGGAAACAACTCAGGCTGATACACGGGGCTAAAATGGCGCATCAATCGTTCCTATCGTCTGCTGATCATGGAAGTCCAGCTTGGCATCAACCTTGTTTTGAAGAACATCAAGAAATTCACCCATATCTCCCGGATCTGAACGGGTGATCTTTTCCAAACTTTCAGAAAACAGTGTATACGATGTCTTACAACGTGTTAGCCGATATACCTGTTGGTTATGATCAAAAATCAAATCATACACAAACCAAGCAATATCTGCCTTGCTTGGCTCGACCATCTGCAAAGTTGGTAATGTTTCATAAAATCCTTTATTAACTGCAACCACTGTTTTCTTTTGCCATGTTCGAAAAATGCCTCCTTTAAAGATCAGTTGCGGTGCAAGCCGTTTTCGCGACGAAGAGAGATAGTCTGGTTTTGGGTGGTTCTGTTTTGCATTCCAATCAATTTTCAGCCAAGCCTCAGGATCTTCCATATAGGATTCAAAAGGATTCCTGATATTTCCGGAAATATACACTGCTTGTATTTCCAACGCACCAAAATCGATTACCCGACCACGATCATTGTAAGCACAGAGGACAACGTCAATATTTCCTGCAGTACGGCCAGATTTATCTTTCAATCTTACTTCGGTTAAGGTTGTCCATCGAGTGCCGGCAGGAAAGAAGAAGGAAGCAGCGTCTTCTGCAATCAACCAACTCTCTCTAAAACGAACTGGACAAGTAATCACTACATTATCACCGTCCAAAATGCTACATACACCCAAAGGATGATCTGCCTTATCTTTTGTACAGTTTGGCACCTTATTACCAAACCGGCACAAGGCATGGCGGCGATAGCGTTTCGCTTCGTCAGAGAAATTATCTGTTGGATAGCCAAATACTTCGGCAATAGGTTGTCCGGTCATTTGTTCAAATCGCTTTCACAGGGTGATCGTCTTTGTATGTTAGCACCATTTTCCCGAATCATGGCCATAAATTTTCCGAGCAACTCTGGATCCCACTGCCCGGAATGCTGTTCCTGTTGCAGAATGGCCAGGGCACGCTGCAGTGGCATCCCTTTGCGATACACCCGATCTCCGGTCATGGCATCCCAGGTATCCGCGATGGAGACGATACGCGCCAACAGAGGAATCGACTCGCCCTGCAAACCATCAGGATAACCCGCCCCATCCCATCGCTCATGATGCCAAGCGGCAATTTCGCCGAACTCTTTGAAACGAACCAATGGACGCATGATTGCTGCCGTCTGTTGTGGATGGTGCTGCATCTCTTTGAACTCCGCATCAGTCAACGGCTGCGGTTTGTTCAAGATGTGGTCCTTGACCCCAATCTTGCCCAGATCATGCATCAATGCCCCCTTGCGCAACAACTCCAATTCTGTTTCATCAAGACCGATATGGCGCCCCAATTGCACCGAAAAGGCACTCACCCGCGCCGAATGGGCTGCCGTATAGGCATCCTTGGCCTCCAACGCCTGCATCAGCGAACGCAGGGATTGCATATAGGATTGTTCCTGCTCGGCCACCAAGCGCTCGATATTGCCGGCCATTTCGTTGATGGATCCTCCCAGGCGTCCCAATTCATCGGCGGGCAAGGGTCCGGCAATGCGACTGGTCAAAGTACCGGCACCGATGGCCCGTGTCACTCGGTCAAAATGGTGTATATGCCGGATTAATATACGATAAATCAATCCACTGACCACAATGGCCAGCAGCAGGGCATGCAATCCCAACATCCAGGCCAGGGCGCTCTCATATTGACTGTCGCGCTGCTGAATCAAGGCCATGGTGCGCTGCAGATCAATTTCCGCTTCCAAACCCGCTACCACAGCATCGCCATGCAGCACCGGCACAATGGCATCCAGCACCGCTATCTCTTTGCCGCTCTGTGGATCACGAATCCATTCAATCTCTTTGGCAATATTCAACTTATTTTCGCGGATCACCGCGCCATAATGACCCTGCATTGGCTTGATGCGTTCCACACCAGGGCCGCTATGCACCAAAACCTGCCCCTGTTTGTCATACAGATAGAGCCTGCGAATGGCAAAATTGTGAATCTCCTGCTCACTTTCCCGATGGCGCTGTTGCAATAGGGTCTGCAGAGGTGGAGCGGCAAGCGGATCAGGCAAGCGGGCAATCTCTTTGGCAACACCCTGGAGAAAGACCAATACCTGATGCTTGACCTGATCCAGTATGGCCGCCTCAATTTCCTCTTCCGAATGGTGCATCATCCATAAAGCGTTGGCCAAGGAGACAAACAGGCAGACCAAAACCACCTTGACAGAGAGGGATAATGTGCGCGGAAATAACATGGAGACTCCGTTCTCAGTAAACAGGATCAATACGGAATGCAAACACAGGATATATTGCCGATCCTTGCAAATGCAATTGCCCTGGTGATTGATCCTGCATTTGCATTTTTTCTGCGTTGTCATACTTGGTTGGCAACACGGGGCGTGTCGGGCTGCCGCCCTCCCAGAGCGTGCCCCTGCGGGGCACAGATTGTGGCGCGCTACGCAGATTTACTGCGTAAATCTGCTCCGGTGAAAGCGCGCCATTGCAAGCAGGGCTTTGCCCTGCACCCAGCAGGGGCGGTGACCGCCCCTGCACCCCGCAGAAGTTTATAAGGATTTCAATAAAAAACCCCCTGGAGAAAAGAGACTCCAGGGGGTTCAATCAGGCGGGTACAACAAGGGGAAGGATTACCCTCCCGTACAGACTACATATCCATGCCACCCATACCGCCCATGCCACCAGCCCCACCGGGCATGGCCGCAGCCGACTCTTTCTTGGGCAGTTCGGCAACCATGGCTTCGGTCGTGATCATCAAGCCAGCCACCGAGCAGGCCGACTGCAGCGCATGACGCACCACTTTGGCCGGATCGATCACACCACGAGACACCATATCGGTGTAGGTCTCCGAGGAGGCATCGTAGCCGAAGTTGACCGAGTTGTTCTCCAAAATTTTATTAACCACCACCGAACCCTCAGCACCGGCGTTCTCGGCGATCACCCGTACCGGCTCTTCCATGGCACGACGCACAATGTTGATACCCACTTTCTGGTCATCATTGCTGACGGTCAAGACATCCAGCGCGGAACGGGCGCGCAACAACGCCACACCACCACCCGGAACAATCCCCTCTTCCACGGCAGCGCGGGTCGCATGCAGGGCATCATCAACCCGATCTTTGCGCTCTTTGACTTCCACTTCACTGGCACCACCCACCTTGATCACTGCCACGCCACCGGCCAACTTGGCCAAACGCTCTTGCAGTTTTTCCCGATCATAATCGGAGGTGGTCTCTTCGATCTGGGCACGAATCTGGGCCACACGGGCTTTGATCTGTTCCGAGTGACCAGAACCACCGACAATGGTGGTCTCTTCCTTGCTGATGATGACCGATTTGGCCGTGCCCAGCATATGCAGGGTGACATTCTCCAACTTGACGCCAACATCTTCAGAGGCCACTGTACCACCGGTCAGGATGGCAATGTCTTCCAACATGGCTTTGCGACGATCACCAAAGCCGGGCGCCTTGACGGCACTGACCTTCAAGCCACCACGCAGCTTGTTGACCACCAGGGTCGCCAACGCCTCCCCTTCCACATCCTCGGCGATGATCAACAGTTGCCGTGACGACTGCACAACCCCTTCCAACACCGGCAGAATCTGTTGCAGATTGCTGACCTTTTTCTCCACCAACAGGATCAGGGGGTCATCCATCTCCACCAACATCTTTTCGGCGTTGGTGACAAAGTAGGGGGAGAGATAACCACGATCAAACTGCATACCCTCCACCACTTCCAGAGTGGTCTCCAGACCCTTGTTCTCTTCGACGGTGATCACGCCCTCTTTACCCACTTTGTCCATGGCTTCGGCGATCATTTTGCCGACTTCCAGGTCATTGTTGGAGGAGATGGTGCCCACTTGGCAGATCTCTTCGGAGTTGGTGACCTCTTTGGCCAATTTTTTCAGGTTGGCCACCACGGCTTCCACTGCTGCGTCCATACCCCGTTTCAGATCCATGGGATTCATGCCAGCGGCGACCGCTTTCATGCCTTCGCGGATCAGCGCCTGGGCCAACACGGTTGCGGTGGTGGTACCATCGCCCGCTTCGTCAGAGGTCTTGGAAGCAACCTCTTTGAGCATCTGGGCGCCCATGTTCTCAAATTTATCTTCCAGTTCGATCTCTTTGGCGACGCTGACGCCATCCTTGGTGACGCGGGGAGCGCCCCAGGATTTATCCAGCACCACATTACGCCCTTTGGGGCCCAGGGTCACCTTGACGGCATTGGCCAGGGTATTGACACCGACCAGCATTTTTGCACGGGCACTTTCGCCGAATTTGACTTCTTTCGCTGCCATTTTACTCACACCTTATCTATTTGGAATGTTGTACATTTGCCACTTTGCTGTCGTGATGGAGATGCAGACGTGCTGCCTAGTCCTTGATCACGCCCATGATGTCGGTTTCCCGCATGATGAGCAGCTCTTCGCCATCGAGTTTGACTTCGGTTCCTGCATATTTGGCAAACAACACCGTATCGCCTACCTTCACGTCCATGGGGCGCACTTTACCATCTTCCAGGACGGCGCCTTTACCCACGGCCAACACCTCTCCCTGAATCGGTTTTTCTTTGGCGGTATCGGGAATGATAATCCCGGAAGCAGTCCGCTCTTCCTCGGAACTGCGTTTGACAACCACCCGATCATGCAATGGACGAATTTTGGTCTTCATGGTTTTCTTCAACCTCTTCCAGACAAAAAATAAGAGACACTCAAAAAAGAGCCTGCACTGAGAACACCCGCTCCGGCGTTAGCACCTGCACGGGTTGAGTGCTAATGTAAGAGCTAATCCATTTCTGTCAAGAGGTGGGATGAAATTTTTTTTGTTGCGTCAGTCGGGAAGCAGGGAAATCACCGTCGACGGTGGACCAATCGGCCTGCGTTTGGCCATTCGCAACCATGGGGGGGAGAGTTTTTTATGGACTCATGGTCGTGCTCGATGTAGACTGGGCCCTGGTAGTTAAGTGATCTTAAACAGGAGTCAAGCCCGTGCCAGAACCGGTCTCCACAGCCTCCATCTACTACGCCTTGGCTGAAGCACGCTTTAATCGCATTGCCAATATGGTGGGCTACGTCCCCCAGATACAGGATCGTCTGCGCCGTGAGGGGTTCCCTCTTTACGAGGAGCGCACTCTGTCACATGGTCCGTCCTGGCGTATGACGCAAGCAGATAAAAAAGCGGGGTTTTTTCTACAGCCGTGGTCCTTTGTTTATCAAACAACACATTTTGATTCTCATGATACATTGTTCAACAAACTTCTCAGTGGTCTGAAAGTCATTAATGAAGTAGTGAAGCTGGATCATGTGACACATTTATATGTGCGCTGCCTGGATGCCATTTTGCCAAAAGCCGGTGAAGGTGTAGCGGATTATTTGGCGGATGGATTTCATGGCTTCACGCAAATCCCTGGTTACCAATCTTCGCAGTGTGAGTTTATTTTTCATACGCAAACTGGTCCTCTGCGTCCACAAGGCACCATCGTTTTGCGCATCTTCAAGGTAACAGGGCCACTTGGCTTTCCTTCTGACTTGGCAGCACACGACCTCCTTCTCAGGCCGGAATACAGTGACACCGCGAGTATTTCACATGCGGTTGCTGACACAGACCACTTTGTACAGGGCATGATGCCTCTTGATTTTATTAAATTAAAAAAACAGTTGCAATCACTCTTCATGGGATCAAGAGAACTGTTTACCAAGATGACAACGGATCATGCCAGACGGGTTCGCACCTGACTCTTCAAATGAAAGGGAAGTTACATGTCACATGCAAACCAATTCAGTAGAGAAAAGAGGGGTAAGAACCGTATGCTGACTTATGGAAGCATAACGCAACCTTCTCCTATGGGTGCTGCGGATGGACTTGTCTTGGAAGATATAGATATTGTTTCGTGCTTTTTGCAGCTGGAAAAGAGACCTTATTATGGCGGAAAAAATGATTATATTAGAAATAATAATTGGAGTGATTTTTCTAAACCGATAATCTATCCTGATATTTCCCATCAGCTCAAAACATCGATTGATCTACGCTCGCCACAAGAGCATTTAGCCAATATTATTCAAGGGTTTCATATCTCAGTTGTTAAATTGTCTACAGTATTTTCAGTACCATGGAAATTGGTTTATGCTTGGATTGACGGCGATAGTCTCCCCAATGATGAGCAACTCAGACTCATCATACAGTTCAGCCATGCTGCTGACCTGTTTCAGGCCACATCGTTACCCACATCTCAAACATCCATCTCTTTCTGGCACTGTATGGCCAAAGCAAAGTCATGGACCCTCTGTAGCCCTATCCAAAGCGTCTTCGGTCCTGGAAAGCCATCTCCTTT
>PDZU01000063.1 GCA_002753095.1 Magnetococcales bacterium | reverse complement strand
CGGGCTGCCCGGGACAGGGGGGCGGGGGGGGCGGGGGCCAAATGCCGGGGGGAGTTGGAAGAGCGCCTGAAGGCGGTGCTGCAGGAGGTACAAAAAGCCGAGGGGGGGATCATCCTGTTTATCGACGAGATGCATACGCTGGTGGGGGCGGGGCGGGCTGACGGGGCCATGGATGCCTCCAATCTGCTCAAACCGGCCCTGGCCCGTGGTGATCTGCACTGCGTGGGTGCCACCACCCTGGATGAATACCGCAAACATGTGGAGAAGGATGCGGCCCTGGAGCGCCGTTTCCAGCCAGTCTTGGTGGGGGAACCCACGGTGGTGGATACCATCTCGATCCTGCGTGGCATCAAGGAGAAATATGAGTTGCACCATGGGGTACGCATCACCGATGCAGCCATTGTGGCGGCGGTCACCCTCTCCAACCGTTATATCACCAACCGTTTTTTACCGGACAAGGCGATTGATCTGATGGATGAGGCCGCCGCGCGCATCCGCATGGAGGTCACCTCCAAACCGCAGGAGATTGATGAGACCGACCGCAAGATATTGCAGCGGGAGATCGAGCGGGTTGCCCTCAGCAAAGAGAAGGATGGGGCCAGTCGGGAGCGTTTGCAGGCGCTGGAACAGGAGTTGGCCGATCTGAAAGAAAAATCCCTGCAACTGACCGCCATCTGGGAGCAGGAGCGCAACGCCATTGCCCAGGCCCAGACCCTGAAGGAGAGTCTGGAGCGCAAGCGCTTTGAGTTGCAGGAGGCGGAGCGTCTGGTCAATCTGGAGAAGGCCGGGCAGTTGCGTTATGGTGAAATTCCCGCCCTGGAGGCACAACTGGCCAAAGCGGAGCAGATGGCCAGTGGCTCTTCCGAGCGCCGTCTGCTGCGCGAAGAGGTGGCGGAAGAGGATATTGCCGCCATCGTCTCGCACTGGACCGGCATTCCGGTGGCCCGCATGCTGGAGGGGGAGCGGGAAAAACTACTGCACATGGAGGCGCGTTTGGCCGAGCGGGTGGTTGGGCAACAGACGGCTCTCCAGGCGGTGTCCAGAGCGGTGCGCCGCTCCAGAGCGGGTTTGCAGGATGCCAACCGTCCCATTGGTTCTTTCATTTTCACCGGACCGACCGGGGTGGGCAAGACCGAACTGGCCAAGGCGGTGGCGGCTTTTCTGTTTGATGATGAACAGGCGATGATTCGGGTGGACATGTCCGAATACATGGAGCGCCATGCGGTGGCCCGACTGGTCGGGGCCCCGCCGGGCTATGTGGGCTATGAGGAGGGCGGCCAGTTGACAGAGGCGGTACGGCGCCGCCCCTACAGTGTCATCCTGCTCGATGAGATTGAAAAAGCCCATCCAGAGGTGTTCAACCTGCTTCTGCAACTGCTGGATGATGGACGCTTGACCGACGGACAGGGGCGCACGGTGGATTTTCGCAACACGGTGGTCATCATGACCTCCAACGCCGGGTCACAATTTCTCAACGAGGCGGCCCACACGCCAGAAGAGGAAGATGCGGCGCAGCAGGCGGCCCGCGAGGCGTTGCGCGCCATTTTCCGCCCGGAATTTTTGAACCGTCTGGATGACATCATTGTTTTCCACCGTCTGGCGCGGTCGCAAATGGACACCATTGTGCGCATTCAGTTGCAGCGTTTATCCCAGCGCATGAACGAGCGCAAAATGGGCCTGCTGCTCTCTGCCGAGGCGCAACATTGGTTGGCGGAGTTGGGTTTTGATCCGGTCTATGGTGCCCGCCCCCTGAAACGGGTGATCCAGCAGCAGGTGCAGGATCCGTTGGCGGAAGGGATTCTCTCCGGGGCGTTTCGGGATGGTGATCTGATCGCGGTGAGCCCTGCGGCAACGGGGTTGCAGTTTACCGTGACGGGCAACACGCTAAAGGGGGCTTAACGGCCAAAGGAGGGCCACGGCCCGCACCGAGAGCCAACAGATCCAGACGGCACAACCGTTGCGCAGCCAGACCAACCCCTGCAACAGTGGCAACCACTCTGTGTGGCGACTAACCAGGGCAATGGTTTCGCCGAGCAGCAGAATCGCCAGCACCCCGCCCTGCCAACCGTGCCACCACGACACCCCCTGCCAACCCGCCTGCAACCAGGGGGCTGGCACCGGCAGGGGGAGCCACCACACCAGACCCAGACCGCAACAGGCCAGCCAGGAGAGCAGGCGGCGCAGGCGTTCCCAACGCCCGCCCCGCAGGGCTAGGCGCCACTCTTCGCGCAGGCGATGGTCCCGGTTCAACGGACCGCTCTCCAGCCACAGCAACGGCCAGTACAGCCAGAGGGTTGATTTGATACTCCAGCGGTAGAGCATGGCGGGCAGAAAAAAACAGGCAAAGGCCAGCAGGCCAAACAGTTTTTTCAGCAGGCCCGGCGCCAGCAGAATGTTCTGGATTTCGACCACCGAGAAGGCTTTGGTCCACAATTGCAGATCCGGGACCAACTCCGGTGGATGGCGCAGGTCCAAGACCCAGAGCACGCGCCGCCAGTTGGCTGGCAGGGAGCGCAGGCCATACCAGGGGTGGGCCAAGGTGGCTGCGACGCGGACCAGGAGCGAGCGCAACCAGATGCCAAGGATCCACGGCACGCCTGCCAACAGAATGGCGATGGCCAACTCGGCCTCGCCGGCCACGGCACCAAACCACATCAAGGCAATCATGCCGGCCACGAGGGTTACCAGGGTAACCGCCAAGCCCCAGGCAAAGGCCACCTCGACGATATTTGCCCGCGCGGCAGCGATGGCCAAGGCAAAGGCCACGGCTAGGGCAATGACCACCGCCCCCGCCATGGACCCGGCCACGGCCAGGGCCATGGCCATCCACATGGCCAGGAGGCTGAGCAGCATGGCCCGAAAAAAAAGCTGCCACTGCACGGCATAGGGCAGATAGTGATCGGCCAACAGGGAGATGACCAGACCGGTACTCAAGACGATCAACGGCAACAGGATAAACCAGAAGCGCAACGGCGTCCCAAAGGGGGTCAATTGCGTCTCATGGGCGACAAAGGCGGCAAACCAGCGCGCGCCCAGGGCTGTGGACAGGGGCGAACGCAACAACAAAAACGGGGTCAGCCAAAAGGGGATCCACACCGACCAATGCGGCAGCCCCTGCCAGACCAACCAACCGCCCAGCAGGGCAGCCAGCAGGGTTTCTGCCACGGCCAGCCAACTGGGTTCCCCCCAGATGATCGACTCCCTACTGGAGGTCAAACGCATATTCGTGGCCCAGTTGGGGGAATGACAGATGTCTCCATCTACTGAAAAATCTGTTCATACTCCTGGCGCGCCCGGTCGTAGTCGCTCATCTGTCCGATATCCATCCAATAATCCAGAAAGGGAAAGGCGGTTGCCGTCATCCCCTCGGCCATCACTTTGCGGAACAGATCGGGCATGTCCAGGTAGTGGTCTGCGGCAATCAGGGGCAAAACCTGCGGATCCAGGACATAGATGCCGGCATTGACAAAATAGTGGTGGGTTGGTTTCTCTTCGATGGCCAGCAGGCGGTGTTGCGCCATCTCCACCACCCCGAAGGGGATGGTCTGTTCCACCCGGCGCACGCACAGGGTGGCCTGGGCCTGATGCGTCTGGTGAAAATCGAGAATGTGTTGAAAATGGATGCGCGTCAACAGGTCGCCGTTCATGACGAAAAAGGGCTGCTGTGGCACTTCGGGCAACAGGGAGAGCGAGCCTGCCGTTCCCAGGCGCTGTTTTTCTTCCAGATAGCGAATTTCGGCCCCCCAGGCTGCCCCGTTGCCAAAATACGCTTGGATCATCTGTTTTTTATAGTTGACCGACAGATAGAAGCGCCGGAAACCGTATTGCAAAAAATTTTCCAGAATCCCCTCCAGGATGGGTTTTGGCCCCACCCGCAACAGCGGCTTGGGACACTCCTGCGTCATCGCCCCCAGGCGACTGCCCAGACCACCGGCCATCAACACCACCCAGTTTTCTTTGACCGTGGGCAGGGTCAACTCCTGCAGCAGCTCCAGCCCCACCAGCCGACCCTGTGCATCCAGCACCGGCAGGTGTTCGATTTCGCGGGCATTCATCAACGCCAAAACCTGCTCGCGGGAGTCGGTCACCTGCACGGTAATGGGCTGGGCATTCATCACCCGGCTGACCGCCTCCTGCAGGCCGATCTGATTGAGCAGCCCACGCCGTATGTTGCCATCGGTGACCACGCCGAGCAGACGGCCACCGTCGTCCACCACCAGGGCGACGCGCATGGCCCCCTGATCGATCACCTGGATGGTCTCCAGAATGGTCGCCTCTGGGCGCACCAGCACGGAACGCCAGGATCGGCCTCTGCTCATTGTCTCAACTCTCTGGCTGGAACACCGACCACGGTCACCCCTGGCGCCACATCATGCAGCACCACCGCCCCGGCCCCGATACAGGCGCCCGCCCCGATGCGCACCCCCTGCAGCAGTGTGGCGCCCGCTCCGACATGGACCCCCTCGCCCACCCGCACGTTGCCACACAACACCGCTCCGCTGGCCACATGGACATGGTCCTGCAATACACATTCATGTTCCAGCAGTGCCCGGCTATTGATCAACACATTGGCCCCCAATTGACATCCATTTTGGATAACGGCCCCGGCCATGACCTGCGCCCCCGCACCAAGCTGCAGCGATGCCGCCAGCCAAGCGGCGGGATGCAGCAGCGAAGCAAAGGCAAAGCCTTCCTCCTGCCAGGCCAAAAAAATTTGGCGCCGTTTTGCCGTCCAGCCCACCGAACCGATGCCGTTGAGCAACTGCACCGAGGCAGGGTTGACACGGGACAAATACCCGTCATCCCCCAACAGCGTGGCAGAGCACCCCTGGGATACGAGGGCTTGCGGATCGGGATCCACCACCCCCAGCAGGCGCTCCATCCATCCCAAAGCCTGCAAGGTGGCCAGTAACACCCGGCCATGCCCGCCACACCCCAGCAGAATGTATTGCATCCGAGGCCCCCTTTTTCTGCGTTTCAGGTCAGACAGCGCTGCACGGCGGTGATGACCTGTTCCTGCTCCTGTTCCGTCAAGGCGGTGGAACAGGGCAGGGTTAGAATACGATACCAGAGCGCTTCGCTGACACTCTGTCGGCTGCGGGGGGCCTGACGATAGGGCTGTTGCAGATGGATCGGCTTCCAGAAAGGTCTGGCGGCCACCCCTTCGCCCTGCAGGCGCTGCAACAGGCGTTGCATGGCCGCCGGATCATGGGTGTGCAAAAGTCCACCCGAAAACCAGCAGGCGCTGAGATAGCCCTCCGGCTCTGGAAAGGGCAGCATCTGCGCGCGCAAGCCTGCAAAAGCGGCATTATAGCGGGCGCGGAGGCGCCGTTTGGCAGCGACAAAGTCGTCCAGGCGTTGCAACTGGGCACAACCGACCGCCGCCTGCAGATTGGTCATGCGATAGTTGAAGCCGATCTGGTCATGGTCATAGGCGTCCCCCTGGCGGGCGGTGGTGGCCAAATGGCGCACCCGCTGCAACAGGGCTGCGTTGCCACCCAGCACGGCCCCACCACCGCCGCAGGTGACTGTCTTGTTGCCGTTGAAGGAGAAGACGGTCAAGTCGGCCCCCAAGGCCCCCACGGCCACCCCCTGCCAGGCGCTGCCCAAAGCGGCGGCGGCATCGGCGACCACCGGCAGTTGCCACTGGCGGGCCAGCGACACGATGCGCTGCATGTCGGCGGGCAGGCCCAGGGTATAGACCGGCAGCAGGGCTGCCACGCGGCGCCCGCTGGCGCGATGCAGCAGGCGATCACCCTGCCGCACACACTCTTGCTGCAGCAGTTGCTCCAGCAGGGCCACATCCAGGTTCCAACTGCTTGGATCCACATCGACCAGCCAGGGTTCTGCCCCACAGTAGGCGATGGCGTTGGCACTGGCGATAAAGGTCAGGGAGGGCAGCAGCACCAGATCATCGCGCTGCACCCCCAGCGCAACCAGGGCCACATGCAGCCCGGCGGTGCCGCTGCAGGTAGCCACCGCCAAGGGCGCCCCGGCAGCCTGGGCCACCGCCTGCTCAAAGCGTCCGACAAACGGCCCCACCGAAGAGACAAAGCCAGTGGCAATGCACTCTTGCAGATAGCGCGCTTCGTTGCCGCTCAGATCGGGGATGGCCAGGGGTATCATGGCGCCACGGCCAGCATTTCGTTGGGAAACAGTTGTTGCCAGAACAGTTGCGCCGCCCTGTTGCCCGGATCAATCTGCAACACCTGACAGAAAACCTGCCGCGCCCGCTCCCGTTCGCCCAACTCGCCGAGCAGTTTGCCCAGTTTGTTCAGGGTCACCAGATCATTTTTGGCCAGTTGCACAAAGCCGCTGTATACCGCAACCGCCTCCTCGCGCTGTCCGGTCAGGCGCAGCAAATCGCCATAGTGGGGAATATGGACGGTGGCCCGTTCCGACAGTTGTTTGGCAATCGGCAGCGCCCCAAGCAGATCCTGGCGCAGCAGCATGATGGTCAACATCCGCTGCAGGGCATCGGTCAACAGCACCGGCAGGGTGATTTGGCGAAAGCAGCTTTCGGCCAACGCTGGATCATTGGCCAGTTCCGCCGCCAGACCGCGAATCAGCAGAACATACTGCTCTTTGTGCGCCATCACCATGCGGTCCATGGCACCGGTCACCGCGCTCTCGGCCAGACTTTGTTCCAGCCCTTCGGCAAAGGTCAACAGGCGGTCGCGCTCCTTTTGCCGGAACAGTTTGATCACCCGGGTACGCACCACCTGGGGGGTGGCCATGCGCTGGAACAGATAGGCTTTATAGTCGGTTTCGGTCTCCTGCAGCGCCTGTTGATAGCTATCGATCAAGCCTTGCAGTGTGCTCTGCACCCCTTCGGGAAGGCGGTCAGCCCCCCCCTCCTGACGGGCCAACAGGCGAAAAACCCGACCCGGATGGTGATCGCGCTGCCATTGGCTGAACAGAACCTTGAAGGAGGGATGGTTTTTTTCTTCTTCGGTACGCGCCCGCAAACGCTGGCGGATATCATCCAGCAAACGGGTCAGGGCCCCGGCGCTGTCGCGATAAATTTCGTAGTAGCGCCGCCCGGTCTCCTCGATCTCCCGATCACTCCACTCCTTATCTTTGTCGGGGCGGGAAAGTTTGAGAAAATCGGCCACGCCCCATTTTTTGACCAACGTGGAGGTGGTACGCAATGTTTCATCCAGGGTGCGTTCGATCTCATCCATGCGCAATTTATATTTGAAATCGGCTGGTTTGCCTTTGCGACCAAACAGACGATCGTTGCAGGTGATGGCTTCGATGCTCAGACGGCTGACCTGTTGCACCAGGGTGCGCACCCGCAACAACTCTGCGTTGATCTTTTCGTAGTGGCGCAGACGCTGTTCGGGACCATCGGGCGGCAAGAGTTCCTGCAGGCGCTGCCGGGCATCCATGGCATCGGCGGACAGCACCACCTCCTGCCACGGCAGATGCTGGACAAAGGCCACCTTGGCGGCACCGGGGGCCGGGTTGATCACCTGACTGCCGCGCACACGGGCATACTGGGCCAGTTGTTCCAGGCTGGGAATGGCGATCAAAAATTCATGTTTGGTCTCTGCTTTCCAGCCACCGTTGGTCTCCACCCACAACTCCAGCGGGGCGGCAAAGGGGCCGGTTTTGCGCTCTTCGCTGCCGGCGGCGTGGGTAAAACCGTGCTGGTCATAGCAGAGATCAAACCCGGCCAGGATAATCTGGGTAAAGCCCATTTCGATGGCCATGCCCAGCGCCTGATGACTGACGGTAATGCCGGGAAAGGAGAGTTGCCGAGTGGGGTTAAGGGGGGTATCCCAGGGGAACAATGGTCCCATAAAGAGGGAGCGCCCCTGCCACTGTCCCAGCAGGCGGGGGTTCAAGTGATAGACATTGATCAACAGGCTCTGCTGCCAAAAGGCGAGCATGGCCTTGCTTTGGTGAAAAATAATATCGTGCGGATCGATGGCAAAAAAACAGTCGGGGCAGATACCGGCCTCTTGCAACTGTGCGGCGATGCGTGAAACGGCCAGCACCACAAGCCGGTCCCGATTGGCCTTGACCCAGGCAAAGCTTTCCGGCAACGAAGGACCACCGGCCAGCAGAATGGCGCTCTTGCCGGCAAAGGAGCCGAGCAGGCATTCGGCAGCGATCTGGTTTTCGGCCAGATTTTCCAGCCCTTTGACCATGAAGACGCGGGATCCGATCTCCCGCCCAACCTGGGCCTGATAGTCGTTGAACTCCTCCTCGAACTGTTTCCAGAGCAGGGTATAGGCTTCAGAAAAGCCGTCCAGCACAGCCATAGAGCGCACCGGCTGGATCTGGCCCAGGTAGCAATAGTCACGCAACGACCACTCTTCTGCCACCCGCAACCATTGATCCGGGGCACACACCCGCACCCAGGCCGGCAATACGCGGGGAAAGTCGGCCTGTTCCTGCAGGTAGGTCACCAACTCTGGAATTTCGATAAACAGATAACGCCCCCCATCGCCTGCCCCGCGTTCGATGACCCAGTGCAACAGACGACCGGAATCGCTGCCAAGGATGATGTACAGGGTATCCTTCTCGCGCAGGCTTTCGTTAAACTGGCGACTATAAAAGCTGCCCGCCCCCGATTGGGAAAATATTTCCTGGTTGATGGAGGGTAAATAGTACTCGCCAAAACTGTTTTGCAAAATGGGACCAAAATCCATGCCTCTTATCTCCACTCCCCGACCATCAGAAACCCTGTTTTTCCTCCAAATGGCACACCAAGGCCAACCCTCCCTTCGAGAAGCAATTTCCTAGCCAGCCACTTCCAGCCGTATCCGCTGCCATCATTTGGCCGCGACAGAAAGCGGTTGACATCCCCCCCGGTCCTGCCATCATACTCCAGTTTGCGACTCGGCGGCCCATCTTGATGGAGGATCATTTGGCATGGCGCACGGCATCATGTTTCATCACTTCCATGGCCCGCGCCATCCGGCTGGACAGGGTGCGCTGTCGGCTGCGCAGTTGGGCGCCTTGTTGGCGGATGTTCAGCAACAGCAGCATATTTTGCCCGCCCAGGAGTGGTTGGAGCGGGCTTGTGCCGGTACGCTGCACGAGGAGGATCGTTGCCTGACCTTTGATGATGCCCTGCTCTGTCAGTATGAGATTGCCCTGCCGGTCCTGCAACAACACCATTTAAGCGCCTTTTGGTTTGTCTACTCCTCTGTTTTCCTTGGCCATCGGGAGATGCTGGAGATTTATCGCCATTTCCGCTCGGTCTGCTTTGCCCACATTGATCTGTTTTATCAGGAATTTTTTCAGGCAACCGTGCAGCAATTTCCCGCCTGCCAGCCCCATTTGCATGCGGCACAGGCCCAGCATTATCTGGCGGAGTTCACCTTTTACAGCACAAACGACCGTATTTTTCGTTTTCTGCGCGACGAGATTCTGTCGTCCGAACAGTACGCGCACCTGATGCAGATCTTGATGCAGCAACACCACTATGATCCGCAACAGGCAGCCCAACAGCTATGGATGCAGGAGGATCATCTCCTTGATCTGCAGCAGCAGGGGCATGTGATTGGTCTGCACTCCTTTTCACACCCCACCCGTCTGGGACGCCTGAGCCGTGCGCAGCAATGGCAAGAGTATCAGGAAAATTTTCGCCATTTAAGCCAACTGCTAGGCGCCCCGCCCCGCAGCATGGCCCACCCTTGCAACTCGTACAACCAGGATACGCTGAACATTTTGCAGGAGATGGGCATTCAATTGGGGTTTCGCTCCAACCGTGCCGCACTGCCCAAGCGCACCCCGTTGGAATGGCCCAGGGAGGACCATATCCATCTATTGCCCACGCCCCAGCCTGCCGTCTGAAGAGAGGGATTGTCATCATGTCGCAGCATTTCCGCTGGATTGCCATCGAAACCACCACCCACTGCAACAGCCAGTGTACTGTCTGCCCGCACGATACCCTGTTTCGCCATCCGTTCACCACCATGAGTGGTGAGCTGTTCGAAAAATGTCTGTTGGAAATTGCCGAGTTGCACACCGTCTCAGAACATATCCGTTTTGGTGGCATGGGCGATCCCAGTTGTGACAACCAGTTGCTGGAGCGGTTGCGTTTCATGCAAAAGGAGACCCCCAACCTGCAACCCCATGTTGCCAGCAATATGGCCTCCTGGAAAAAACGCGATACCGAGGCGGTGATCCAGGAGCAACTGTTGCCGGCCATGCGTTTTTCGTTATTGGGACTCACCCCGGAGGGGAGCATGCGCGCCTATCAGCGCTCCGAACAGGGCGAGCGGGCCAGCCGTGCCATTGATTATTTTTTGCAGTACAACGCCCAGTCGCCGCACCCGGTACGCACCGAACTCTATACCCTGCTGATGCCGGATGATCAGGGCGAGGTGGCACAGATCAAGGCCCGTTTTTGGGATCGGGTCGATGCCTTTGAGGTGTGGCGACCACACAGTTGGTCCAACCTGTTGCCCCATTTGCGCGCCAATCAGGTGGTGCGGCGGCGCTGCAGCAAACTGATTCACCCCGAACCGGTCATTTGTGTCAACGGCGATGTCTGTCCGTGCAGCATGGATGTCAATCGGGAGTTGGCCTTTGGCAACCTTGCCGAACACTCCTTGCAGGAGATCTACCAGGGCAGTGCTTGGCACCGTCTGGTTGAACTCAACGCGCAAGGGTTGATTGAAACCTTGCCCACCTGCCACGGCTGCACTTTTCTCAATGCCGATGGTTCCGGGGTATTGATCGAGCATAAATGAGATGAACATTCTGGTATTGGGTGGCAGCGGTTTTCTCTCTGGTCGTTTTGTGCAGCATGCCTTGGCTGCCGGGCACCGACTCATTTGCGTCACGCGTGGTCTTAAACCTGTGGACCCCCGCGTAGCCCAGCATATTTGCCTGCCCAGGGAGGCGCTGCCAGACAACCTCTTTGCCAGCGTGGATTACCAGGTGGTTGTTGACTGTATCGGCATGAATGCGCCGCAGTTGCAGCAGAGTGTGGCATTGGCGCGGCAGTGCCGACGCCTGCTCATGGTCAGCAGTGATTATGCCTACGATCCGGCCCATCGTCCGCTCTTTTTGCGCGAAGAGCAGGCCCGCTTCAGCCATTTGGCCGACTATGGCGGTGCCAAACGGCAAGCCGAAGCGGTTATTTTGCAGGCACAACAGGCCGACCTGCTGCAGGGGATCATCCTGCGCCCACCCCATATTTACGGTCCTGGCAGTTGGCCGGGCACCATCCCCAAACATGGCCGCCGCGCCACCTTGCTGGACGAACTGCGCAGCGGCCAAGCGCTGCAGTTGCTGGGCGGTGGCTTGGGGTTGATTCAGCCCATTCATGTGGATGATTTGGCCCGGATCATGGTCGCCCTGCTCGACCGCGAGGAGGCGTATGGTCAGGATTATACCGCCTGTGGCGTCGAATTGATGAGCCATCTGGACTATTATCGCGTGTTGGCCGAACGGTTGGGCGTTGCGCTGTTTGTCACCCCCTACTGCCCGGAGGGGGCTGCGGCGGATGTCAATGCCTATGTTGGCGGCCATCGCTGCTATGACCGCAGCAAGTTGGACCGTCTGCTGCCTGATTTTCGTCATACCCCTTTTCGCCAGGGCATGGCAGAGTGGGTTGACGCACTCTTGTCCTCTTCTCAGGCGGCTGGATAGGCAGCATGGACGACACCCAGATTCAACATTTCAGGGCACAACTGGCGGCGGCCATCCATCTGCATCAGAGCGGGGAGGTGCAACAGGCGCTGGCGCTCTACCAGCAGATGTTGCAGCAGTATCCAGGACATCCACGCATTTTACACCCTTACGGTCTGGCCTGTCAGGAGGCAGGTGATCTGCGCACGGCCACCAATCTGCTCAGTCAGGCGGCCATCCGGGATCCAGACAATCCAGAGATTGCGCTCGCTTTGGGCATCGTCCTGAAAAGTCGGCAGATGAGTCGGGCTGCGTTGGAGCGTTTTCGTGATTTTCAGCAACGGCACCCGGAGCATCCAGAAGCCCATTTTTATCTGGGGGATACCTGGATGGATCTGGGGGAGGCGGCAGAGGCCATACCGGCTTTTCGTCATGCCCTCCAGTTGCGTCCCACCTTTCGGGAAGCCTGGATCAATCTGGGGCTTTGTCTGAAAGCCTCTGGTCACTTGAGCGAGGCCAGGGACTGTTTCACCCAGGCGGTCGCGTTGGCCCCGCAGGCACACGACGGGCACCTCAATCTGGCCCTGACCGCTCTGCTTATGGCGGATTACAGCACAGGCTGGCAAGAGTATGAGTGGCGTCTGCAGGCGAGCGGTGCGGAGTCTTGCCTGCAAAAGCCGCCGGTTTTACTTGCAGAACCGGGCATTCCGCGCTGGCAGGGTGGCCCGCTGCGGCAGCAGACCATTCTGGTCTTGGCGGAACAGGGCTTTGGCGACACCTTGCAGTTTGTCCGGTATCTGCCGTTGCTCAAGGAACGGGGTGCCTGCATCCTTTTTTCCTGTCAGGCGGCGTTGATTCCGTTGATCAAACACATGGGATGCATCGAGTATATCGCCACCCCGGAGCAGTTTGCCTGGGCTGGTGCCATCGACTGCTATTCGCCTCTGCTCTCTTTACCTTTGGTCATGCAGACCCAACCGGACACCATCCCTGCCAGCATCCCCTATCTGTGGCCAGATCCGCTGTTGGTGCAGCGTTGGCAACAGCCGCTGGACAGCGGTCCAAGGCGCCGCATCGGTCTGGTTTGGCAGGGCAAACCGTTGCATCAAAATGATCCTTTGCGGCGGCGCTCCTGCTCTTGGCAGGCGTTGGCCCCTCTGGCAGAGTTGCCCGGCATCACCTGGGTCAGTCTGCAGAAGGATCCGGCCCGGCAAGAGCCGCTCACCCCCCACCCTGGCATGGCTTTGCTCGACATGAACAGGGCGCTGAGCGACTTTGCCCAGACCGCTGCCATCCTGAGCCATCTGGATTTATTGATCACCATCGACACCTCTGTTGCCCATTTGGCTGGGGCGATGGGCAAAGCGGTATGGCTGTTGTTGCCCTTTGCCCCCGATTGGCGCTGGTCGCTGCAAACGCCCACCACCCCCTGGTATCCAGCCATGCGCCTATTCCGGCAACAGCAGCCCAACCAGTGGCAAGCGCTTATCCAACAGCTTGTCGCCGCCCTGCGCGAGGAGCGACCCTTTTCTGGCTGATTTTTTGGCAAAAGAATTGCTTTTCCTTGCAAAGCAGGTTATATGGTTGAATCAGCTCCCTATTCCTACAGTTCCGGCATGCAACCATGGACCAGCCGCTGTGCATCTTGATCATTGATGACAACCCGGTCGAGCGGGCCTTGCTCTCCGGTTTGCTCAAAAAAGTGCGCCATTGGACCATCACCTGCGTCCAATGCGCCAGTGGTCGCGATGCACTGGAGTTGATCTGCACCAGCATGCCGCAGATTATCTTTGTCGATTATCGCCTGGAGGGTGAGACCGGTATTGAGGTCATTCGTCAGTTGCGCACCGCCGGTTGCCATGCTGGTTTTATTCTTTTTACCGGCACCAGCGGCGAAGAGGCCCTCCTGGAGGCGCTACGCGCTGGTGCCGACGATTATCTGCACAAAACGGAACTGAACCTGGAAACCGTCAGCCGGGCCATCCGCTATTCTCTGGAAAAAAGACAAAACGCACAAGCACTGACCGAGGCCATGCAGGCGCTGCGCGCGGCCCACAACGAGCTGGAAAATCGCGTCCAGGCCCGCACGGCCCAGCTCAAAGAGACCCAGGAGCAGCTCGACATTATCACCTCTGCCGCCCATGATCCGATCATTCTGCTTGATCAGGAGGCGCGGGTCATTTTCTGGAACCCGGCGGCCAGTAAAACCTTCGGGTACTCCAGCGAGGAGATTCTGGGCAAAGAGATCTTCTCTTTGCTGCCCCCATCCGATTTCAAGAAGCGCATGATTGCCTCCTTTCAGTCGTTCCGGCAGACTGGGCAGGGCAGCATGGTCGGCCATGTCAGTGAATTTACCGTGCGCCGCAAGAACGGTGACACCTTTCCCGTCTCGGCTTCCATCGCCCCGATTCGGCGTCCGGAGGGGTGGCATACGGTGGTCATTCCCAGAGACATCACCAAGAATCATCAAACCGAACTGGCTCTGCGCCGCGCCAAGGAGGAGGCCGAGCAGGCCACCCGCCTGAAGGATCAGTTTGTCTCTCTGGTTGCGCATGATTTGCGTGGTCCTTTCACCACCATCATGGGCTTTCTGGAGTTGTTGGATAATGACAAGAAGGATCCTTTAAGCAAGCGGCAGAAGGGTTTCGTGCGCTGGATGGTCGACAGTTGCCAAAAAATGTTACAGATGATCGATGAGTTGCTCAACATTGGCCGTCTGAAAACGGGCAAGATCACGCCCCGGCCTCGTTTTTTGAACGCCCATTTTTTGGTAGAGTCTCTGTTTGAGCAGTTCAACCCTGCTGCTGCCCAAAAGAGCATCCGCCTGGAAAATGGTGTCAACAGCCACTGCCGTTTTTACGCCGACCCGGATCTGTTTGGCGAGGTGGTGCGTAACCTGCTTTCCAATGCCATTAAATTCACCCGTCCACAAGGGGTGATCCGGGTTGGCACCCTGGAGAATGTTCCCACCACGCTGACCGTCAAGGATAACGGTGTTGGCATTTCCAAAAAACGGCAGGGTAAGATTTTTTGTTTGGAGGAGAAGAGTTCGACGGTTGGCACGGCGGGGGAGCACGGCACTGGTTTTGGTTTGCCGTTCAGCCTGGAGTTGATGAAAGCGCATGGTGGGACGTTGACGGTGGAGTCCAAGGAGGATGAGGGCACCACCTTCTTTGCCTTTCTGCCGGAGGTGACGCCGCAAATTTTGGTGGTGGACGATGACATAGACTTCCGCCGTCTGCTGCGCCTGCGTTTGACCCACGAGCGCACCACCATCACTGAAACTGACAGCGGTTTGACCGCTTTGCATCTGGTTGCTGCGCAAAATTTCCATTTGATCATCGCCGATGTGCAGATGCCCGGCATGAACGGTTTTGAGCTGCTGCGCGAGTTGCGCAACAAGCCAGAAAGCCGCGAAATTCCCATTATTCTGGTGACGGGTGACAACTCCATCGCCACGCGGGAGAAGGCTCTGCAGATGGGGGCCAACGACTTTATTACCAAGCCCTTTGACTATGCCAACTTTTTGCCACGGGTACGGCGTTTCCTGGGCTAAAGCGGCAAAGATTCCAATAAATTTCTGCGGGGTGCAGGGGCGATCATCGCCCCTGCTGGGTGCAGGGCAAAGCCCTGCTTGCAATGGCGCGCTTTTACCGAATAAATTTCTGCGGGGTGCAGGGGCGATCATCGCCCCTGCTGGGTGCAGGGCAAAGCCCTGCTTGCAATGGCGCGCTTTTACCGAAGCAGATTTGGCGCAGCCAAATCTGCGCAGCGCGCCCAAATTTGTGCCCCGCAGGGGCACTCTTTGGGAGGGCGGAGCCCGACTTTTAACAGCGCCAACGATCAGGAATTTCATTGCATGCGATGGGTGGTTACGCAAGGCGCCCAACAGCGAAGTTTCACAGGGCGCCATTCACAGGGCGCCATCCTGGACCTGTATTTGTCGGTACTGAACATGCCACGCATAGAGGGGCCAAAGATGGATGCGCAGTTGACGGAGTTGTTGAATGAGATGGTGCGTCGTATTGTCGAGGTCGCCAAACCGCTGCGGATCATTCTGTTTGGCTCGCAGGCGCGTGAGGATGCACGGCCAGAAAGCGATGTAGACTTGCTGGTGGTCATGCCGGACGGCGTGCATCGGAGGCAGACGGCGCGACAGATTTTTCGAGCGTTGCGTGGGATGGGGGTACCGAAAGATATTGTTGTGGCAACAGAGCAGGATCTCTTGGATTTTGCACATGAACCCTCTTTGGTGATTGCACCGGCGCTGGCGGAGGGTAGAGAGTTATACCATGCCACCCGATAAGCCCATCCCTGGAACGCCGTTGGAGTGGTTGCAGCGAGCACGGGGTGATTTGGCCTTGGCGCGTGTGGTGCTGCCGGAAGGTGGTTTTTATGCGGATCTCTGTTTTCATGCGCAGCAGGCGGCAGAGAAGGCGGTCAAAGCCATTTTCCGTTTTCGTAACAAGGGGTTTCGGAAGAGGCTCCTAGGTTTAAATTTCTCTCTGTAGCATCGTTTCTGCGGCACGGGGCATGTCGGGCATCCGCCCTCCCAAAGAGTGCCCCTGCGGGGCACAAATTTGGGCGCGCTGCGCAGATTTGGCTGCGCCAAATCTGCTTCGGTAAAAGCGCGCCATTACAAGCAGGGCTTCGCCCTGCACCCAGCAAGGCTTCGCCCTGCACCCAGCAGGGGCGGTGACCGCCCCTGCACCCCGCAATTGTTTTGGGTTTTGGTGGTTACGCAGTTATTGCCCCTCAATGGGCATCCCGCACAGGCCAGTACATATTTTTGTCACTCTTAACATCGTTACCCACATAAACCGTAGCCAAGAAAATCAACCAAGCCAAGGTAGAATCCTCTTCGTTGGCGCTGTTCGACCAGTAAAAATCATTGTTCATCGCCACAAATTTGCCGCTCTTGCGCCAATCCACCAGAATATTCAACTCTCGTTTGCTCGGCAAGCGCCAATTGCCCGCCACCGACCCATCGATCAAACCACATTTACCGCTGGCCAAACGAGCCACTTCGGCCATGGCTTCATCCCAGGTCAATTTCTGTAAACAGTTGCCATCGGCCAAACCGATCAGTTTTGATTTATGGTCGGTAATCGTGCCATTGTTATTATTGATAAAACGCTCCCCAGCCTGCAGCACCCAGGATCCTGCCAGCAGACAAAACCCCAGCACCAACAGCCCGACCCGCCAGCCATTTATTTTGTTCATCGATACCCTCATGCCTGTCAATAATCGCTCACCGGACCAGGTTGACCACCACTTCCGATCCCACCAGAATCGTATGCAAACCATCGACCGATTTATGCACACTATAGGTTTCGTTGCCAAGGTTTATCTGGCCATGGGCATCAACAACATGGCTGACCCCCTCCACCAGCACAGAGCTGTCGCTGCCCAACAAGTTTTCCATCGCCTGTTGCAGTTGCACCACATCCCCCGCATCCCCCTCAATGCGCAAAGGCTCCCCACCTTGCCCCCCCACAGGCCAATCGTTCAACAATAACCGATTCTCCCCTGCCCCCCGTACATCCAGCGTATTGACACCCGCCAACGCCTGATTGTTCAACAAGGCCGTCACATCCAACGTGGCCCCGTAATCCAGTAAATGCAAAACGCTTCCTTCCCGCTGTAAGGCCATCCCCTGCCACAAAAGCTGGCTCTCCCCCGGAACGGCAGGCTCCGGTGCAACAGGCGCAACCGCCTGCTCCTCCGTGGCGATGGTAAAATTCCATTGCACCTCCGCCATGGCCGTGCGATGCCCATCCGCAAACTGCACCAATGCCAAGCCACTGACCTGGTTGCCGTTGATGACCAACGACGACTCCTGCAAAGCAAGCCCCAACGACTGAATGCCTAACTGCTCCAAAGAAAACAGCTCTGCCACCGATGAATGCGCATCGCCACCGGCATCCACCCAAACCTGCAACGCATGAAACATGCTGTCGTGGCTGTCCAAAACCCCATCGCCATTGCCATCCAACAACGCCAAAGCCGCCATGCTGGAACCAGCATTGGGCAACGCATCACGAGAGATCACCTCGCGCATGTCATCAATCTGACCGTTGCCATTGCGGTCCCACACCAAAAGACCGTTGCCACCCGTAAACCATCCCGTAGGGTCCGCAAGACCATCACCGTTGACATCAAAACGCAGCCCCGCACTCCAGGCGGTCAGATGAATGCCTGAACCACTCAAATCCAACACCAAAGGGTCATTCTGGGCACAAAAAGTGACAGCCAACGCCACCTGCAACCACGCATCCCCCTTGCTGTACAGATGATAACCATTCTGCACCCCCGCATCACTCCACCCCAAACCCGCCTGGACGATGTCCCCGGCATCGCCCTCCACCAGCAAGGTATTGGTCGACTCGGAAAGGTTCAACACATCCACATCGGTCAACAACAGGGTATTGGCACCCGTACCCGTCAAATCAATTTTTTCGATGGAGACAAGATGGCCCCGTTCACTGGTCAGCGATACAGTCATCCCAGCACCGCCCAGCGCCAAAGTATCCACACCATTGCCGCCATCCACACTGCGAAATGCCAAATCGCCAATCACCAACCGATCATCACCAGCCCCACCATAAAGCAGATCCGCCCCGCCCCCCCCAACCAGGGTATC
>PDZU01000062.1 GCA_002753095.1 Magnetococcales bacterium | reverse complement strand
CGGAAACTTGTAGTCGTGCAGGTAATAGCGCGTCGTTACATAAAAAAGCTCCAGCGGCATGTCAAATTTCAGGAAACTCTCCTGCAGTTTCTTGAAAATATATTCCGGAAACCAACCGGCAAAGGAGAAACTCCGGGTACTCCCTTCCGGGGCAGGGCGACCATCTTCATCCACATCGGCACGAGATACCACCAACTCCCCATCCATCAACACAATGCCACCCTTGAGGTCGCGGGTAAAACAGCTCCACTTGTGTTCTTTTAGGGATTTGACAAACCCTTCGAATCCATACAGCTCCCGAATGATCAAAAAGAGTGCTTCATGGGGTTCTGCACCCTCGATGACCCGCATGATCTCTTCTTTGTTGGCATAAGGCCCCATATGTGCTTCCATCGAATCCAATCTCCTCCTTGTGGTACATTGCCTAACGGTTGGTCAACGACCCGCAACGTCTGTTTCGGCAAACGCTATTTTCGGCTGTGCTGAACCATCCACACGGCAAAGGTTTGCATGGCACCACGCAACGTCGCCGCCTCCGGGGATGCAACAAGCTTTGCCACGTCCACGTCCAAATTGAAATCCACGGCCAACTCCTGTACCAGCCGTTCTGTCACCTCCTGGATGGTCTGCCCAGACTCCTCCAGTATCTCATCCACAGCACATCTCATCGCAAACAACTCCTCTGGAAAAATACCCGCCCTACCGGACGACATTATCGCAATAGCCGGTCAAAATAAAGCACAATCTCTCGCCAAGCCCCTCTTCAGCCAAAATAAATTCATGGATAGATTAATCCTAGTGATTGACAGAGGCGTTAGAACGACTCAGCAAGGTGACTGCGGCGAGGCAACGCTACGGCAGGCAGGATCCTCTGCCTCTTGCGGCGAGGGAAGCAGACGCGCAGACTGGATTAAATCATCCACCTCCTGCGCCTCGATCATCTGTAACAACGTCTGGGCAATCTGTGGATCAAAATGGTGGCCGGCCCCTTTGACAATCTCTGCACAGGCATGGGCGATACTCCAGGATCCTTTGTAAGGACGCACACTGACCAGAGCATCGAAAACATCCACAACAGCAACAATCCGTGCCACCAGGGGAATTTCTTCCCCCGTCAGGGCGTCGGGATAACCCCGGCCATTCCACTTTTCATGATGGAAACGGGCCACATGCCGGGCCGTGGCCAGTCTGGGACTACGCTTGAGGATGGTATCGCCGATCAGGGTATGCCGTTTGATGGTGTCATACTCATCGTCTGTCAATCCCCCTGGTTTGCGCAGAATATGGTCGGGTATACCCACCTTGCCGACATCATGCAAACGGCTGGCCTTGGCAAACAGATCCGCCTCTTCCGTCGTGCAGCCCAATTTCAGAGACAAACGGCGGGTATACTCTTGAATGCGGCGAATATGGGTTCCCGTGGCACTGTCTTTGAATTCGGCCACCAACCCCAACATGTCGATGGCCTCTTCGTAGGACTCCTCCAAGGAGAAGTGTAATCTGAAGTTTTCCAAAGCCGCCGCGCACTGGTTGACCATCACCTGAATCAACTCTTGGTCTTCCGAGGTCAGTTGCTCGCTGGCCTCCAGATAGATAAAACCCAGCACGCTGTTTTTAACCTCCAAGGGGATGACCAACGCTCCACGACGCAAATATTCGGGCAGTTTATGATCACGCACGGTCTGGCAACACATCTCCATGATCTCCTGGCAACGCTGACTGGCACTCAGGGTACTCAACGCCCCGGTGCCGGCTTGAATGCGCAGATCCTCCTCTTCCACGGTCACCACCAGACCATCGATTGTTGAGATCATGCCAGAGTGGCCCAAATGGCAGATGCCAATCAGCTGGGTCAAAACCCCCCGAAAATACTCCTCCAGATGGTTACGCTTCAGATTGTACAGCTCTGGAGTGATTTCCAGAATACGGGCCAAACCAACCCGGTTCATTTCGATGGTCTGCAGATCCCGGTAGCTGCGCAGTGCGCTGCGCACCGTGGTATACAGTTTTTGTGCGGTCAATTCGGTTTTATCTTTGTAATCATTGATATCAAAGTTATCGATCACCTCCCGCTCCGGGGCGATACCTGGCTGACCCGTGCGAATCACCAACCGAATCATGCGGTTCCCCAACCCTTGGCGAATATATTCCACCAGTTGCAAACCGGCATGGTCGTGTTCCATGACCACATCGATCAACGCCATGGCAATAGAAGCCCCCTCCTGCTGCAAAACCAGCTTGGCTGCTGCCGCCGACTCCGCTTCGAGAATCTGCAGAGAGCGCCCCATGAACTCAAAGCCGCGCAAATTAAGAGCCGTTAAACGCCGCACATCCTCATCATCGTCAACGACCAAAATTTTCCAAGGAGGAACACGTGTTGATGCCACGACCGGCTTGTCCTGAGAGGCCTGTTTCCGAATGAGTTTCATGAATGTTGTTCCTCGCTGGCATGCAAACGCAGTGGCAATTCGATATGAAAATGGACCCCTTCGCCCGGCACACTGCTGCAGTGTACCTTGCCATTCAGGGCATGGGTAACCAGATTATAGCAGATGTATAATCCCAGACCACTGCCGCCACTATGGCGACGGGTGGTAAAGAACGGTTCAAAGGCCCGTCGCAAACAGGCTTCGGACATGCCCGCACCATCATCCCGGTAGTCGATACACAGTTGCTGGCCATGCACATGCGCCGCAATCTGGATGGTACCCGCCAGCGTCCCCTCCGCAAAGGCATGGATGCGGCTGTTCTGCAACAGATTGACCAGCACCTGCACCAAGGCTCCGGCAGGACCATACAAGACAAGGTTGGCAGGACACTGGATCAACACCTGCACTGGGGTATGCTTGAATTCGCCAGCCAGACTTTTATGGACATCCTCCATCAATTCTGCCAAGTCATAGTACCGTTCCTGGGTGGAACCTTGATGGACGGCCGTGCGCTTGAAGCTGTGTACCAACTCAGCGGCCCGTTGCAGATTGCTCTGGGTCAATTGAGAAACCTCATCCAGCAGGTGCAAATGGCCAAGAAAGGTCGCCTCATCCACCTCCTCCTGCGTGGCCAGATCGGCGAAGGTCCGCACCAACTCGCGCACCTGCGACACCGAGCCAACGGCCACACCAATGGGCGTATTGATTTCGTGGGCAAAACCAGCCACCATCCGCCCCAACGAAGCCATTTTTTCCGCCTCCAACAGCTTTTCCTGCTCTTCCTGCAGTTGTTTGTTGGCCTCAAACAGCGATGCTGTCCGTTCCAGCACCCGATTTTCCAGGGTGACATTCAACTCGGTCAAAGCTTGCTGGGTCTGCAGCAGTTCTGCATTGCGCGCCACCAGACCGCCATACAGTCGTTGCAAAGCGCCCAATAATATCTCTGTGCGCGGATCTTCCGAGGTATGATCCTGGCGATAAGCCTGCTCTGCCGCCACCCCCCCCTGGATGGCGCGCAATTGTCGCCCCAGGGATTGATCATCGCCCAGAATATGAAAAATCAACCAGTTGGACAAAAAATCCAGCAACTGTTTCAGATCGATGCCTTGCCCACGGTTGTATTGCGCGATCCACTCCGTCACCTGGGCGATAAAACGCTGATGGGTCGCACGATGGGCATCAACATACGGGGTGAACACCCCCTGTTCGGCCATCAAATCCTCTTCGGTCTGAAAATGGTACACCGTATAGGCCGCCAGGGAGTGGACCGTCTGGCCAATTTTTTCCGGGACACCAGTATCTACATCTTCACCAAGTTGGTTGATCCATTCGACCAAACGCCGATGCTGCGCATCCACCTTGGTCAAGCCGGTCTCAAACAACGCATTCCATCTAAAGGAATCCATGGGTGCAAACTCCGGGATGCATGATTGGTGCGCAAAGATCTCTCGTTGGGTACTCTAACATATTGCAAGATTTGCGACAACAACATTCCACTCAGGGTAATCGCAGGAATTTTACCATATTATTGCAAAATTTGCAACATGTTCTGTGAATTCTTCCAGCAATTTCGAGCAAAAAAAGCCGTTCGCCCAAAATGACCGCACTGGCGCGCATACCAGCCTTGCCACTTTGTTGTCGCTGCACGACCAATTGAAAATCAGGAAATTCGTGCAAAGATTAAAGATTGTTCCTTGTGTTAGACAATCTGCAGATGTAGAGTTTATCGGTGGTAGATCATAAAAAGAGCCACAAAAAGCAGGTAACCAGTGTAGAATTTTGCTGTCAAATGGATGAGCAGAGCAATCAAGCCAACGAGGGTGACGACCATGAGTGACATTGGATCTCGTATCTGGGCGTCCATGAATGAAGGCCACGTACCTGTCATTCTTGTGGTGGACGATGATGCCGATTTGCGCCAATTGGTACGCCACAGATTGCGCGAGGAGTCGTATCGCGTGGACGAGGCCGCAGATGGAGCATCGGCGATAGAATACATCAAACAGGCAAAGCCTGCCTTGATTTTATTGGATGCAGAAATGCCCAATTTGGATGGTTTTGATACCTGCTCGATCATCAAGTCTGCAAAAGAAAATGAAAACATCTCAATTGTGATGGTA
Source organism: Magnetococcales bacterium (assembly GCA_002753095.1). Taxonomy (GTDB): domain Bacteria; phylum Pseudomonadota; class Magnetococcia; order Magnetococcales; family Magnetaquicoccaceae; genus Magnetaquicoccus. The sequence goes on along the minus strand of PDZU01000062.1, from coordinate 13,716 downwards.
ACAGCGCTGGAAGATGACCAATCCATCAAGCGTGGTTTCTCCTCTGGAGCGGAGGAGTATATCACAAAGCCGGTCAACTTCGAGATATTGACAAATCGCATCAGAAATATTCTGTTAAGACAGCAGATGGAAAGAAAAATCCGATGGCAAAGAGATAAATTGGCCTTTGAGCGTAATTTTATTGAAGAGATCATCTCAAGAATGCGTTCGGCGAAACGATTCAATGCGTTTAGAGTACGATTCATGTTTTCACCGTTGGAGAAAGCCTCTGGTGATCTGTTGTTGTCTGCCCTGCGTCCTGACGGTGGTCAACACGTCATGCTGGGAGATTTTACTGGTCATGGCCTGACGGCAGCCATTGCTGGCCCCATGGTTTCAGATGTTTTTTACAGCATGACGGAAAAAAATATACACATGGAAGAGATCATCCATGAAATAAATCGCAAACTCAACAAGAGAATGCCGGTGGGCATGTTCATGGCAGCATGTTTTCTTGAGATTGCACCAAGCATGCAACAGGCAAAAATATGGAATTTTGCCATGCCGGATGCCCTGATATTTAGGGGGGATAAACTGTTGCACCGCGTTTCGTCGCAATTTCTTTCATGCGGGGTTGTTGCTCAGGTTGAAATGATGCCATTCATATATGATCATTTGCAGGGAAGTCGAATCTATTTCTGCTCTGATGGTATTGTTGAAGCCAAGAATCTCAGTGGTCAATTCTTTGGGGCTGATTTATTGATTGATACAATCGAGAAGATGATCGAACAGGGAGATTCTTTGGATGCAATCAGTAATATGCTTGATACTTGGCATGATACATATGGACAAGATGATGATATCACTTTAATAGAAGTGAGTTCAGATCAAGACTGATTGGATGTGGGAAGGTTTATCGTGCCATGCGCCTTATTATGAATGGTTCTTAATTGATTGTTGATGACGAACAAATAAACAGATTGCCATATTCCGGATCAGGAGACTGATGTATCCTGATCTGGTTTTGTTATAATGGGTTGAAGAGGATGTTGATGACTGCCATTCATAGGACTCTCTGCCTTTTCTTCAGTATCCCCAGGCGGCCATTTACTTGTCAAAGAATATTTGGTTGGTTTTTGTCTATCGTACTGTTTCTGCCAACTGTTGCTATAACCGCCACGACAGAGCTCTCTCCTGTCGGAAAAAATGCTGAACATCTCTCGTTGACTGCGTCAGAACTCTCTTTTTTGCAGGGCAAAAATGTACGGCTGGGTATCGATCCCTCTTGGCCTCCTTTTGAATTCTTGGATGGACAAGGGCAGTATGCGGGGATTGGTGCTGATGTTGTGCGTCATGTTTCCAAATATTTGCGCGTTGATATGACACCAGAGTATGGTTTGGCTTGGTCCACGGTTCTGGAAAAAATCAAGAAAGGTGAACTGGATCTGATCCCAGTTGTTACTCCCACGGAAGAAAAACGGCAGTTTCTGAACTTTACCCAACCCTATATGCATTTTCCGGCAGTGATTGTCACCCGTGCGCATAGCCCATTTATTGGTGGTCTTGAGGATTTGGAAAACAGCAAGTTCGGCCTCGTCAAAGGCTATGTGGTCGATGAACAGCTACGCCGCGATCGACCAACGCTGAACCCTGTTGTTTATGGCAGTTTGGAAGAGGGGTTGAGAGATGTGGCAACCGGTAAACTGGATGCTTTTATCGATAATTTGGCTTCCATTACCTGGACAATCGAACGCTCAGGATTGGTCAATCTGAAGGTGGCAGCACCCACCCCGTACCGTTTTGAGCTCGCCATGGGGGTGCGGAACGATTGGCCTGCAGAGCTGGTAACGGCCTTGGACAAGGCGCTCATGGCGATGAAAGAGGAAGAAAAGGCACTCATAAAAAATCGTTGGTTGACCATCCGCTATGAATACGGCCTTGATCCCCATGACCTAAAAAAATGGGGTGTCGCTGTAGCGATGGGGAGCGCACTGCTTCTTTCCATGGCTCTGTTCTATTTTCGTCGCCTGTTTCGCTGGAACCAAAAATTACAGGAAAGCGAAGCCCGATTTCGGACCATCATAGAGGTTTCGCCTGTACCCTGCGCTCTGAACGACGCGCAGGGCAACATTCTCTACCTGAACCCGGCGATGGTAAAAACTTTTGGCTATTCTCATGAAGAGATAGCGACTCTTGCGCATTGGTGGCCACTGGCCTATCCCGATGCAGAGTACCGACGCCAAGTGATGGAAGAGTGGTCCGTGCGCCTGACTGACTCCTTGCGTGCAGGTACGCCCTTCCTGCCGCTTGAAGTGACCATACGCTGCCGGGATGGCAGCAGCAAACAGGTGCAGGTCCAGGCTGTGGAGTTGACCGGCATACGCTCCCATCTGGTCACCCTGCTCGATATTACTGAAAGTCGAAAGAACGAAAATTATCTGCGCCAACTGACCAAGGATCAGGACCATTTACTGACTCTGCTGCGGCAGAGCGAAGCCAAATTCCGTGCCTTTTTCGACCATGTCGGCATTGGCATGGTGCATGCCGATCCCAGAGAGTATCGCATTCTGGAAACCAATCAGAGCTTTGCACACATGCTCGGTTACAGCAGGCCAGAAGAGTTGCAAGGGGCTTTGATTGCTGATCTTTCTGATCCTGAAGATGTATCGGTCAACATTGCCTTGATTGAACAGTTGCGCAACCATGCGATTCCGGCGTTCGGATTGGAGAAACGCTACCGTAGCAGAAACGGGGATACGGTGTGGGGACGATTGCATGTGACCCTCGTGCCCGGCTTGGCGGGCGAAGCGGATTCCATGGTGGCCGCCATTGAAAATATCACCTCCTTGCGCCAGTTTCACTCCCGTTTGGAAGAGAGCGAGGCGCGTTTCAGAACAGTTGCCAATTCAGCCCCGGTTTTGATCTGGGTGTCGGGACAAGACAAGCTCTACACTTGGTTCAACCAACGATGGCTTGATTTTACTGGCCGATCCATGGAGCAGGAAATTGGCAATGGTCGGGTTGAAGGGGTGCATCCAGAAGATTTTCAGCGCTGTCTGGAACTTTATGTCAGTCATTTTGAACTGCGTTTGCCCTTTTCGATGACATACCGCTTGCGCCGCCATGATGGTGCTTGGCGCTGGATCATGGATAATGGTTCTCCGCGCTATGACGAACATGGCACCTTCGCCGGTTATATTGGTTCTTGCCTGGATGTGACAGAACAGCGCGCGACCGAGCAGGAACTGCAAGAACAGAAGCGCAAACTGCACTTGCTCAAAGAACGCTACCAGCGTCTGTTCAGCGATTCCCCAGATGCCCACCTGATCATGGAATTGGCCGACGGTCGTGTGAGTGATTGCAATCGTGCGGCGGAGGTCATGCTGCGGGGTAACCGCGCACAGATCATCGGACAGCGTCCAGAGCAGTTGTCACCGCCGTTGCAGGCGGATGGTCGAGAGTCTCGTCAGGCTGCCCGGCAAATCATTCAGGAGTGTATACAGCAGAAACAGCACCGTTTCGAGTGGCTGCACAGGCGACTGGATGGTGAAAATTTTTGGGCTGAGGTGACCGTTTCACTGATCGCCATGGAGGACCGCGAAGTACTGTTTGTCGCATGGCGAGATATTTCGGATCGAAAGCGCATCGAGGCTGTACTGCAGGATGAACTGGAGAAAAATCAGGAGAACCAGCAAAAACTGATGGAGGCCAAGGAGTTGGCGGAGACAGCCAACCGAGCCAAAAGCGAATTTCTCGCCGCCATGAGTCACGAAATTCGTACTCCCATGAATGTGGTAATCGGTATGGGGGATATTTTGTTGGAAACGGGCCTGAATGAGCAGCAGCAATCGTATCTGCGCAAACAGCAGAGTGCCGGGAATACGCTATTGGAACTGATCAATCAAATTCTCGACTTGGCCAAGATTGAATCCGGGAAAATGTATTTGGTTGAAGAACCGCTCTATTTACCAGGTTTGTTGCAGGAACTGGTTGATCTTTTACAGGTTGTGGCAGTCGGCAAAGGCTTGCAATTGCACTGTCGAATGGATGATCACTTACCGAAGTGGATTGTGGCCGACCGCCTGCGTTTGCGTCAGGTATTGTTTAACCTGATGAGCAATGCCATCAAATTTACCGAGCGGGGATCGGTCACCTTGTCGGCCCGGCAGAAGGATGCTGATTCTCTTCTGCTGACGGTGCAGGATACCGGCATCGGCATTGATCACCAGCAAAAGGGGTTGATTTTCGACCGTTTTTCCCAGGCTGACTCCAGCATAACCCGCCATTATGGCGGAACCGGTTTGGGTTTGACAATTTCCAGGCAATTGATGGAGATGATGGGGGGAGAGATTCTTCTTGACAGCACCATGGGCGAAGGAAGCAAATTTTACGTCATCTTGCCGTTGCTGGAGGTCAGCGCACCACAACCTGAACCTCTTGTTCCTGGTTTTGTTGTTGCCAGTGCAGAGAAATCCCGTACCAGTCGTTCCTTGACCATTCTGTTGGCGGAGGATTCAGAAGACAACCAGATCCTGGTACAAGCCTTTCTCAAAAAGAGTCCGCACCGTTTATTGATCGCGGCCAATGGCCGAGAGGCTGTGCGCACCGTCCAGGAGCAGGCAGTTGATTTGGTTTTCATGGATGTGCAGATGCCGGTCATGGATGGCTATACGGCGACCCATTTGCTCCGGCAGTGGGAGACAGAACAACAACGTGCTCCTTTACCTATCATCGCCTTTACTGCACACGCCTTGGAAGGGGAAGCGGAGCGCAGCCGTCAGGCTGGGTGCAACCATCATCTGACCAAACCAATAAAAAAGAAGCAGTTACTGGAGGCAATCGAACGCTTTTATCCCATGCTTGGCGCAACAGAATCGTAAGGGATAAATACTTGGCAAGGATCTCCCCAACCGATACCATGGCCCTGCTACATATGCAGTTCCAGAAACTCGGCCATGGTACGGTCGGTCTGCATGACATGATGCAGCACCCACTCCTTGAGCAGATTGACCACATCCATGGTCATATCCTGCTCACCGGCCATAAATTTATTCTGAAAGGCGGTCACCTCCTGGATCAGTGCGGCATGCTCCCGTTTGTGGGCCAAATAGCCGGGGAAGCGATAGGTCTGCATCAAGCGCTCTTCGTGGCGAAAATGCCACGCGGTATAGTTGATCAAATTGGCCAACACCTGCTCCAGGGCATCCCGTGCGGAATGCTCCGAGATGTTGACCGCCAACTCGTTGAGTAGTCCGATCAGCTTGCGATGATCATCATCAATCTCGGCCACCCCCAAGGCGAGCGACTCATCCCACTGCAATATATCCGTCATGATCCCATCCCCATCTTTTGTGTCGCACTCAACCGGGCAGGTCATGCCATCACCCCCCGAAATCCCATGATCGAAACATCATCCCGACGTATCTCCGCCCCCTGATAGTCCAGCAGCGCCTGATTGATCACCTCGGCCTGCTCGGCCATCGGCATGGCCCGCAGAGTATCCAACAGAGCCATAAAACGGGGCTTGCCAAAACCGCGCCGTTTCTCGCCCCCCAGTTGATCAAACAGACCATCCGAGCTCATGTAGTAGCCCCACTCCGGGCGCAATTCAAGGAGATGGCTGGCAAAGGTGACCCGGCGCGGCACACCCCGATAGCCGATACCCGTGCGATCCCCCTTGAGCTCCTCCACAGTCGTATCCTTGACCACAAAAAGCGAAAAACGGGCACCACTATAGGTCAATTTTTGCTCGCCAGAGTGCAGGAAACAGGCGCCCAACTCCAAGCCGTCATCCGATTCCCCCTCATCCCGATCCTGCCCCAAGGCAAATTGGATGAGGTTGTGCATGCGCTGCAACAGAGTGGCCGTATCCCCCGGTGGGGTTTCCAGCAACGCCTGATCCAGGGCCCCATTGGCAATCAAGGTCATAAAGGCACCCGGAACGCCATGTCCGGTACAGTCGGCCAACAGCAGCAGCGTGCCGGTGACCCAGGGACGATGCCAATACATATCCCCGCCCACCACATCCCTGGGTTGCCAAAGAACGAAATGGTCGGGAAATTCGGCGGCCAATAACCAATCCGGGGCCAAAATGGAGCGCTGAATCCGGCTGGCATAGAGAATACTGCTGGAAATCAGCTGCAAGGCATCGCGCAACTGTTTTTCTGCCTGTTTGCGCTCGGTGACATCCACCTTGTTGGCCAGATAGTGTACCACCTGATTGTTTTGATCGCGAATGGGGGCAATGGTCAACGCTTCCCAAAACAGTGCGCCACTCTTTTTACGGTTGAGAATTTCGCCACTCCACACCTCGCCCTGCTGTAATACCTGCCACATCTCCTGATAGCACTGGGCCGAAGTTTTGCCGGAGCGCAGCATGCCTGCCGGCTGCCCCAACAACTCTGCCACGGCATAGCCGCTCACCTGACAGAAGGCCGGATTGACATATTCGATGCGCGCCTGGGGATCGGTGATGACAATGGCAACCGGACTCTGTTGCACCGCACTGGACAGGGTCAAAATTTGCCGTTCCGACTGGCGCCGCCGGGTAATATCCGCGTAGGTGCTGACAAAGCCGCCGCAGGGCAATGGTCCGCCTTTGATCTCCAAAATCATGCCATTGGGGCGGGTGCGCTCAAATTGGTGCGGATAGCGCTCCTCCAGAATGCGCATTTTCTGCTGAAAAATCTGCTCTGGTTCGCCCGGTCCAAACTCCTGACGTTGCACATAAAAACGCAACAAATCGTGAAAATGGCTGCCCGGCTGCAGCACTGCATCGGGCACCTCCAACAGCTCTTTGAAACGATGGTTGCACAAAATCAGGCGCAAATCGTTATCGTAGGCCACCAAACCCTGTTGCAGATTGGCAATCACCGTCTCCAGCAACACCATCTTGTCGGCCAGTTGATTTTGAATCTGCAGGCGCGTTTCGGTCTCCGACTGTTTGGCGCGAAAATTTTGCCACGCCATCCACGCCGCACTGTACAGCGACAGACTGATCAAGGTCAGGACGGCAAAAAGCTGCCAGCGCTGTTGTGCGGAAAAACGGCTGGCCACATCCTCCATCAAGAGCAGCTTCCACGCCCCCAAGGGATCATGCCATTCAATATCGATCTGAGCCAGCGCATATTCCTGCTCGCCCACACGGATCCACGCCTGCGCCAGATCGATCCCCAGCGGTTGCGGATCCTGATTGTCGAACTGTTTGCCAAACTGGCGCGACTCGCGCAGCGCCTGCAACGTGCTCTTGTCCAACTGCTTGGCCACCCGAAACAGATTTTCGGCCTGGTTTGAGGCAAAAACCACCCCATGCGGCGAGAGCAACAGACGGTGCATCGCCCCGCTCATCATCCAGCGATCTACCGTATCCGGCTTGACCTTGATCACCACCACCCCAACCACCGGTGCATGGTGCGTCGCTGCCGTATGGATGGGTGCGGCAAAATAAAACCCCCGTTTATGGTTGGTGGTACCCACGGCCGCATAGACACTGGGTTGGCCATGAATGGCCTGCCGGAAATAGGGACGAAAACCAATATCGTTGCCGATCCCCGATTTCCCCCCTTCTGCCACGGTCTGATAGGCGACGATGATGCCACGGGCGTTGGCGACAAAAACATCTTCCGCCTCATACTCCTCCAACATGGTGCGCAACAGGCGCACAATCTCTGGCGCCTCCGGGGCCACCTGCTCCGCCGCCATCTGCCGGATCTCATCGTTGATGATGCCCATCAAAATGGCCCCACCCATCACCCGACTGTTGATGGTCAGCCCCTCCAGTTTGCTTTTATACTCCAGCATGGCATCCTGCAGGCCGCCCTGATGTTGCAAACGCAACGAACGCTCATACTGGGCCAACAGCGTCCAACTGGTCACGAGACTGATCAACAACACCAGCCACCAACCCATGGTGCGCCGCAGGACGGATGGCTCCACACGACCGGAGCGCTCTTTAGCCTGGGACATTTTACGCAAACTCACTCTGCACGGAACTACCGAGGCATCATACGGAAGGTTGCATGATGAACATCCTCGCCAAACTCCTCCCCCAACTCCTGCATGTTGGCATCATCGGCCTCAAAATGCCATTGAATCTCCACCTGATTGTTTTCTGCCACCTCGTCCAAGAGATCAAACAGACCGATCAACACCTTGGCACTACTGCTGTTGAAGTAGATCAACTCAAAATGAAACTCGATGCGTGCCCCGGACAGCGCCCCGATATGGGCAGCCAAAGCCCGCACCTTGGGACCATAAAACTCGGCCACATCCTCTGGATAGGACTCCCCACGCAGGGCAAAAATGTTCTGCCCAAAATCAAACTCAATTTGCGGGGTGCGCTCTGTGGCTTCGACATGAATATTTTCCATGGCTTTCTTTCCTTATTCCACTAAATATAAGCCTTCAGACAAAAATAGGCGTAATCATCATTGACATCATGAAAATCAAATTGAAAACCATGTGTCGCCTGCCGGGCAATATCGACAAAGCCCACCCCTGCCCCTTTGCTGCCCTCTGGCGTGGCCCCCCGCAGCACCTCTTTATGCAAGGCTTTCAGTTGCTCCCGATCCATCCCCTGAATTTTGGTCAGGTTGCCGCGCAAGCGTTCCACGTCCCGACGGGCAATCATGTTGGCACAGGAGACAAAATGGCGCCCCTCCTTTTGCCCGATGGTCAACAGGCCATAGCGCAACTCCACATCTGCCTGACCATGACCACACCTGCCCGGCTCCACCTCCGACGAATAGCGGATCACATTTTGTACCTGTTCCACAAACAGGGTGAACACACCACGGGCAACTTTTTTATCTGTTTTGTCCATCGCCATCTTCTGTTTGAGCGTGCTGCCGATACTGGAAAGAATATCTTCTGTCATGTAACCACTGTAACAAAATAAAATACCCTCCTGAAACAGCAACTCACGAAATTGCAATACCTGCTTGGCCAGCATCTGCCCACTCCCTTCGCCCTGGTTCCGACATGCCGCAACCCCCTGCCTCGCACTACAGTACACGATGTGCCAGGGCGTTGACTAGTGAGAGTTCGTTAATTGACAAAACCGGGAAACTTTTTTATATATTCAACAAAAAGGATTCGCTGTTACACCATATACACCAGGAGATCAGCCATGTCGGAAACGCATCAGGAAGGATTGCTCAGCGCAACCCAGTTTGCCAAGGAGTTGGGCATCTCGGATGCCAAAGTCAAGAAGGTCATCAAGGAGTTGAGCCTGGAACCCACCGCCAAGAAGGGCATTTGCTGCTACTATTCCCGCGACGCCCTGGCACCGGTCAAGGCCAAGCTGCTGCCGTAGCAGCCTTGCCGGGCAGAGCGGGCAGTGGCAGCAACCCTTTGTTACGGGAGCAATCGCATTCGAATTGGATTTCTTGAAGCATTTTTGCGATTGCTCCGCCTTTATGGCTGCGTGGCCTTGCCTGTGCTGCCCTCTTCCGGGCGTGGGGGAAGCAGGGATTCGCTGGGCAGATCATCACCCTGCTCTTCGAGCACGCGCCGCACCTCCGGGTAGCTTTTGCCATCCCGCACGGGCAACATCTCCGGGACAACCTTCTCGCCACCACGCACCAAGCGCACCATATTCTTCACCCGCTGCACATCCCCCTGCGGACCCTGAATACGGGGTTCGCCCTCTTTGGGATCGCTGCGTTGGGCACCAGCCCCATGCACATCCAGATATTTGCCTTTCATCTGCCCCAGTGCGCGGCCAAAGGCCACATACACCGCCTGACGACCGGGCTGTGGCCCATCCAACAGGGTCGTGGAGCTCCAGTAATAGGCAAAATCAGGCTTGCCCGCTTCATTGCGGATGGCGGTCGCGTTGAACAGCGGATCGATGGCCGCTGACTTGCTGGTCTCCGGCGAACGGCTGTAATCGACAATATATTGCAACTCTTTGGCACTAGGCAGACGCCAGTCCCGATGCCCAGCCAACTCGGCCCCCTCGGCATACTGCAACGCCTCGGCCCAGTTCAACCCCTTGCCGCTGTCATTCTTGCTCCAGATCAAGCCGCTGGAGCGGTCAGTAATGGTACCGTCGCCATTGTCCTGGAACTGGTTGACACCATACGGGGCCCCGCGCACATAGCGGACATAGAACCGTTTCGGTGGCACCTTTTTCTTGCCCGGTGGCAGATAGCCATACCCCTTGAGCCGACCATCGGCAAAGTTCACCCCAAAAACAGTCTTGTCACCCAGCATGGTGGTACTGACATAGGGCGTACTGGAGAGCCATTGCGCATCGATGTAGCGTTCACCAGCACGCAGATTGCCATAGCGAAAGTTGAAATAATCGGTGTTCAAAAAAGGAATGGCATTGGCAGGCACCCGCTTCATTTCGGCGTTATCCGGCTCAAATCCGGTATAGCCGCGAAAATCGATCAGGGAGTAGAGCTCCTTGATGGAGGGAACACGCCAGTCGCTGAAACCGCCGATGCGCAGTTGTTTTGCCTGCTGTTCGGCCTCTGCCGGGGCCAGTTTGCGCCCATCGACCGCCTTGGTCCAGGTCAGCCCGGTGGTCAGGTCGAGGATAGTGCCATCGCCCACATCCCGATAGGCTGCCGGTTTGCCAGAGTGCTGCACATCCTGGCCATAGTAGGATTCGCCACGACGGGGACAAGGAATTTCAGTGCGATAATTATAGCAATGATCCTGCCCTGTCCCCGCCACGACGGTTGCCGACAGGCCAGGGACCGTCCAACCCGCCAGAGTAATGCCACAACAGAAGGCTGCACGTATGGCAACCCAACTCTGGCTTGATACCGATCGAACGCTCCCGGCTTTACACATTCACATCTCCTTATCCTCTTTGATCCATTTCCGGTACATCCCGGCGCTGCGGTCCGACATACAACTGACGAGGACGGCCAATGCCCTCTTCGGAACCGATCATCTCGTTCCATTGGGTGATCCAACCAATCGAACGCGACACGGCAAAAATCACTGTGAACATGTTGATCGGAATGCCCATGGCCGACAAAATCAGACCCGAATAAAAATCCACATTGGGATAGAGTTTCTTTTTGACGAAATATTCATCCTTCAAAGCGATCTCTTCCAACTCCAGGGCGATGTGGAACAGGGGATTTTTGCCATATCCCACTTCGTTCAACACATCATGCGCCGACTGGCGCAAGATCTTGGCCCGTGGATCATAATTTTTATAAACCCGATGCCCAAACCCCATCAAGCGGAAGGGATCATTGGGATCCTTGGCCCGTTTGATAAATTCCGGAATCCGATCCACGCTGCCGATGGTGCTCAACATTTTCAACACCGCCTCGTTTGCCCCACCATGCGCCGGTCCCCACAGAGAACCCACGCCTGCCGAAATAGCCCCGAAAGGGTTGGCCTGGGAGGAACCAGCCAAACGGACCGTAGAGGTGGAGGCGTTTTGTTCATGATCGGCATGCAGAATCATGATGCGATCCAAGGCTTTGGCCAGAGTTGGCGAAACCTTGTACTCCTCGCAAGGTACGGCAAAGAGCATGTAGAGAAAGTTCTCAGCATAGCCCAGATCGTTTCTCGGATAGACGATCGGCTGACCAGTATAATACTTATAGGCCGCCGCCGCTATGGTAGGCATCTTGGCCAGGATACGAAAAGCGGAGACCAAGCGATGGTGCGGATCACGAATATCCAAAGAGTCATGATAGAAGGCCGACAGGGCCCCCACCACCCCCAGCACGATGGCCATTGGATGGGCATCACGGCGATAACCGTTGTACAGTTTCAGCAACTGCTCATGCATCATGGTGTGCTTGGAAACTGTTTTTCTGAACTCTTCGCCCTGCTGCCGGGTAGGCAGTTCACCGTTGAGCAGCAGGTAGCAGACTTCCAGATGGTCGCACTTTTCCACCAACTGTTCGATGGGGTAGCCCCGATAGAGCAGTACACCCTTTTCGCCATCAATGAAGGTGATACGACTTTGGCAGGAGGCGGTAGAACGAAAACCCGGATCGAAGGTAAACAGCTCCAACTCTTTGTACAAGGCACTGATGTCCACCACATCAGGCCCTTCGCTACCGTGCATAATGGGAAAATCCACCTCACGGTTGGTGCGGTTGTCCCGTATGGTGATGGTTTGTTTGGTCATAAGGCGCTCCTTCGCGGCTCAGGAGTGTATGAAAAGAGAACAGGCAACTCGCCAATACCCCATAAGGGGGCGGTACAACAGCGTTGATGTCGAAACAGGGTTATTCCAGCGGAATGGCCCCGGTTCGGCAGAGTTCATGCACGCGGGAAACAGCGCGGCGCCAAGCAAAGGCGATCTCACCGCTGTGACAGACCTCTTCCAGGGGAATGGCACTGTATACCCGCAAGGGAATGCGTTGTTCGTAGAGCAGATCCACCAACACCACGAAGCGCATGGCGGTATCGGCATCATCGCAGGTCAAGCGGGGCAAGCCGCTAATAATAAGTGCCTTGGCCTGCTTGCAGAGAAAGATGTAGTCGGCCCGGCCCAGCATGCTACTGCAGAGGGCCACAAAATCGAACCAGAAAATTCCCTCGGCGCACCCCAAAACCGGCACGCTGGTTTGGCGTAACAGCAGGGTGGAAGGACGGGCGCTGCTCTGGCTCAGGCGGGCAAAAAGCGGAGCGGGATCAAGCAGAGTGCAGCCACTGCGCACCGCCGCCTGACGCCGCCAATCCTTGCCCTGGGTGAGCTCACAAATCAGAATACGTTTTTTGATCAGGGCGATAAACGGCAAAACGCTGCCCCGATTATACCCACCCTGAAACAGTTCATCCGGGGCCCAGTTGCTGGTCGCGCAGACGGTAACGCCGCACAAAAACAACGACTCCAACAGGCGACCCAACAACACACCATCGGCGATGGTGGTGATGTAAAATTCATCAAAGCAGAGCAGGCGGGCTTCTGCAGCGAGCTGACTGGCGATAAAGAGCATCAGATCCACATTGGCGGGTGGTTCGGCCTGATGCAGGCGTTGGTGCAACTCTTCCATGAACGGGTGAAAATGGACTCTGCGCTTCTCCTGAATGGGCACGGCGTCAAAGACCAGTTGCATCAAATAGGATTTGCCACGCCCCACATCCCCATGCAGATAGACGCCACGCATGGTGGGTTGACTTTCCAACAAACCACGCCACACCGCCACCCCGCGCCAGACGGTGCGATGCACCGGACGCATCAGCAGGCTGACCACCTGATCCAACAGTGGCAAGGTCTGCTCCTGGACCGGATCCCGTTCGATCTTGGCCGCTGCCAGGGAGTGTTGCCAAAGCCGACTGGGCAGTGTCACGGTCGCGGCAGTTGCCATGTGGGAGGCAACGGGCACGCTTTCTCCGTTCATGCGGCCAACTCTGGATGGCACGCTATCATGCAAACCACTGAAGCAGATTGCATATCATCAAACCCTAATAGTGTGATCGGATAATATTTACATTTACAAAAGTAAATAATCACGTCTGAGCCCACCCTCTCATGGGTGTGATTATAAACAATTTCTCCGCTACGCCAACGCAATTTTTTGCAGCGCAGCAAGATTTTTCTTGTGTCACCTTGGTAAAAGTGGCACTATGCTGGGGCGGTTTTCGGAGGACAATAGGCACAGCCCAAGACAGCCCGCTAAAACGATGTCCACGTTTCGGAAAAACAATAAATCAGCCAGTAAAGATTATCGAAATCTAGAAAATTGCTGCACCGCAAAAAGAACACGGTCACCAGCTCACCGATGAGACAGATCGATAGTAAATTGCTTT